>DASXIH010000370.1:0-4588 GCA_036498125.1 Thermoanaerobaculia bacterium | reverse complement strand
CAAATACACCGTCAAATTGATCAAGGGCAACGACACGTACACCTCGCAAGTCGAGCTCGTGCCCGATGTCCGCTCGAGCTACCCCGCCGCCGACCGCGAGCTGCAACAGAAGACCGCGCGGCACCTGTTCGAGATGACCGAGGACTTCGCCTTCCTGACCGAGCGCGTGATGAACGTGCGCGATCAAGCGCAGGCGCGCGCCGCGAAACTGACCGGCAACGATCAGAAGACGCTGAACGACCTCGCCGCGAAGTCCGACGCCCTCTACAAGACCCTCGTCGCCACCGGCGAAGGCGGCTGGCTCTCCGGCGAGGAAGAGATCCGCGAGCGCCTCGGCGCCCTCTACGGCTCCGTCAACATCTACGACGGCCGCCCCACCGACCCCCAGCTCCACGAAGCAACGCTGATCGAAAAAGACATCGCCAAGAAGTCGTCCGCCTGGGACGCCATCGCCAACAAAGAGCTCCCCGCCGCCAACAAAACCCTGTCCGCCAAAAACCTCGACCCGATCAAGCCCATGACCCGCGAAGAGTGGGACAAAAAGCCCGGCGGCCACCCAACCGCCACAATGCTCGATATCGACTAACCCTCCCGCCGGCGCCGCCCCAGTGTGGCGCCGGCAATCCTGCCGGCGACGCCGCGCGCAGCGCGGCTACTTACTCCTCCCACCGCCATCGCGCCGCGAGCCTCTCGCGCGCCACGTTGCGCGGGAATCCGCGATGTCCTGCCGTCGGGGGATTCTCGGACAAGTCGAGGTTCACTTCTGCCTCGCTGAAGTCGTCACGGAGAAACCGGGAACGCGCCACCCATGCGTGATCTCTCAAATAGCCGAGGTCACTCAGGTTGCGCGCCCGTGCGTAGTGAAACGAAAGCAGACTCTCCGTCTCACGATCGATCCACGCCTCCGGAACCGAGAGGTCAACGAGGAGATCGTGCAGCGCGCGAACGAACCGCTGCTCGGCCGACGCGCGCTCGCGCAGCCGAACGATCACGGACAGCAGGCTCGGAGCGCTCATGTAGTGGACGAACCGCAGACTCCCCGCATTCAGCGTGTCCGCGTACCACGGCCCAAGCGCCCCCTCATCGACCTCGGCCGCCGATAGCCGTTCCGGCAACCCGAACGCCTTCCGATACTTCGCAGTACAGAGGAGAGTAGGCATCGCCCGACAGCGTACCTCTCCCCGGCCTCAGTGTGGCGCCGGCGCCCTCGCCGGCGTAGCCCCTCCACGCCGGGTAGAAGTCCTTGTGGTGACGACTCCCCGAGGTACACTCGATCCATGCAAGCAAGCGCATGGCTGCAGTGCGAAGTGACGCCGGGGATGTTCGAGAACGAAGTGGCGATCGGTGTTGAGACGACGGAAGGCCTCGTACTCTCATTCTTCATGAACGCCGACGCGGTGAAGACGTTCCCGCCGAACAAGAAAGCGATTCCGGTCGAAGTCGTCGCCCAAAACAACGATTACGGCGTCGTCGCGCTGCCGAGCAGAAGCTTCGAAGGACCGAATGTCGCACGAGTTCCGTCGGACGCGTTGCGGTTTGCATGATTCTCTCGAATGACGGGATCCAGCAGGCGATCGATGCCGGCGATCTCGCCATTACTCCTGAGCCATCGCCGCGACGACCGAGCGAGAACCAGCCATCCTGCCCATACGACACCTGCTCCGTGAACCTCAGGCTCGGAACGCATATCTCAATTCCGAAAAAGGGGCGGCCAATCACGCTCGATCTCAGAAGGGGCAGGGTCGGAGCATTCCTCTCTGAGTTGTACGAAACGATTCCACTCGATCCGAACGGCGGCTACGCACTTCAGCCGAACACGTTCATCCTCGGACAGACGCTCGAGCGCGTTCATCTTCCGATTCGCGAAGCGCGTCCGTGCTACGCAGCGCGTATCGAAGGCCGCAGCTCCTTCGCTCGAATTGGTTTGCTCGTCCACTTCACCGCACCGACGATTCATGCGGGATTCGAAGGGACGATCGCCCTCGAAATGATCAACCTTGCCGAGTACCCGATCTCGCTCTTTCCGGGCATGGAGATCTGCCAGCTCATCATCGAGCAGGTATCGACGACGCCGTTCGCAAACCCAAGCGACTTCCAGAGTCAGTCAACGCCGACCGGACGGTAGCTCACCCTTACCTCCTCCGCCCTCGGCTCCCCTCGGCCTCGCGGCGGGCTTGCTGGAGGCTTTGGAACTGTTCGGCGGCGAGACTGCCGGGGCCTTGCTCCTTCGCCTGACGTTTCACCTCGTGGAAGACGGTGCGATCGCGCGCGTTCGTTTCTCGCTCCTCCGCCTCCTGGAAATTGACGTGTTGCGCCCAGTCCTCTTTCGTGTCTGCGACCGTCTCCTTGACGATGAGGCGCTCTTCGACGCCCTTTTCGATGAGGGTCGCCGCGATGTCCGGGTCCATCGGGAAGTTGAGCTGAACCTCGCGATTGCGCAGGCGGCGCGCGAGGCGCAGGAGCTCGGCGTCGCTCGCCCATCGTGGCGGGAGCGGAGCCCAGATGCCGCCGCGCGAGATGTACCCCTCGATGCGCTGGAAGAAGCGGATCAGGCTCGCGGACGAAGCGTCATACGAGATCCGCCGGTGTTCCGGGTCATTGAGCCGTCTCAGTTCTGGTCTTCTCATCTCTCTCTCCCTTCTGCGGAAATGAGCGGGCGCGCTCATCACGCGCCCGCTCCCCTCCCACCCAATCACATGACTACTTGCTCTCGACGTGCGAAGCGACCGGCGTCGTCGTCGAAGGAGCCGGAGACGGCTGCTGCGGGGCCGGCTTCGCCTGCTTCCGGCGACGCGCGATCCGCTTCAGACGTTTGATCTCCTCGACGTGCGAGACGAGCACTTCGTTTTCGGGAACCTTGGCGACCTGCGAACCGATAGCGTACGCCTGAGCGCCGATCGTGGCCAGCGTGTGGCGGCGGAGCGCATTCGCACCGGCAAGACCGGTGACGAGATTGCGCGCCTCCTCCTCGACCTGCTTCCAGAGGATCGCCTCCGCCTGCAGCGCACGGACGTTGTCGAGCGGCTGCCCGAGGGCAGACTCGACGACGTCCGAGACACCGATGACATTCAGCGACGACTGGACGATGGGGTCCGACGTCTGCGAACTGTTGCGCAGCGCGGCCCGCTGCTTCACCGTGAGCGTCCCCACCTCCGGAAGCTGCGCGCGAATCGCCTTGATCTGGGCGATCGCGGCATCGGGGGTGATCGGCGTTCCCGGCTGCGGCGTATCCGCAGAAGCGTTGGGAGTGTTACTGAGATTGTTGTTGCGGATGAAGTTTTTCATGTTGTTCTCCTTCTCTCGAATTGACCGGCTGAGCCGGCTTGCGGACCGGAGGACGACACATGACTGAACTCGAGGAGTGCATGGCGGCCACCGGCTGGAAAAGACGACGTGGCGGTCGACTTTCCCGAGTGAGTGATTTCCGGAGGCGTGCGCACACCTCCAGAGCCCGCGGCAGGAGGAGCACAGCTCAGACTCCCGCAGGGATGAGGTCAGTCGGCGTTGGCACTGTCGACCCCACCCGTTGGCCGCCAAGTCAACTCATGATGACGTTGACCTGTTACTACCCAATCTAATACCTGCTGCCGGGTTTGTCAACCCATCTGTCTCAAGGTTTCAGATATGCGCATCGAGAAAGTAGATATTGAAATCAATAATCCCGATGTAGCTCAGCTCTCGGTGGGGCGGAGGCGGCCCCGCCTCCGCGCGGCGGGGACGCCGCTATCGGCCCTCCCGGGAACGAGCGCCATCACCGCCGCGATCGCCTCTGCGTACGAGCAAATGGTTCGAGTTCACACGTGCGAACGAAAGGCGATTCGCGATGTCGTGCCTAACGTCTCAACGCTCAGCCGCGCCGTGGTTCACGTGGCAGGAGCGAGACAAGCTAATGATACGCCGCACCGCGGCATCGAACGGCACGGCGTCGGCTGTAGCGTTGAGTTAGCCCGCCGCGATTAGCCGCGAAGCCGTTGCTTGGCGAGTGGGGGCAAAGGCGTAAGTGTTTGCTACTGCGACGGCTTTGAGTTTTGACTGTCGTTCTCCGGCGAAAAGATGATCTTCACTCCTGAGGTGAGCAGGCAGAAGACCCACCACGCCAAGAACCAAAACACGCTGTATTTTTCGGCTATCGCGCGAGCGGCTGCTTGGTCCGGGTTGACAAGGAACATCGCGATGAGGATCACTAAGGCCAACACCGACGAGCCAACGAGCGTGAGCGGTATGCACTCGCGGCGATCGCTGAGACGTTGGAGTTCGGATTCAGGTTTGACCTTGGTCATCTTGCTCTTCCCTGACCGCACGACGTATTCGCCGAACAACGATGCTGAACATCTCAAGCGTGAGCCAAACTGCGTAGCCAACGGTACCGAGCAGAGCGGCATAAGTGTCGACCGCATGCAGCACGGCAGCGAGAAACTCGCCCGGCGGAAACATTAGGGGTACCAATTTCCGGGCGATGAATAGACACCCGAGCATGACGATGAAGACAGCCGTCATCTGCACGATATGCTCAACAAGAGGATAGGAGTCTCCGAAGAAACTCCTTATCGCGGCGAGGAGGCGCGATCTCTTGCGTGCCGGCATTTGC
>DASXIH010000369.1:0-4555 GCA_036498125.1 Thermoanaerobaculia bacterium | reverse complement strand
GATGCTCGCGTTCTACGCCGTCGCTGAGTGGGTGCCGAGACGATGGCCGGCGATGGTCGAAGAACCGCTCGACCGCCGTCTCGCCCGGGCGCTCTCCTATGCCGCGGCGCTGATGGGGCTTCTCGGCGGCTACGCGCTCTGTCTCGACAGCGGCGCCGCAGTCTGTTGGGGCGTTCTCGCACTCGCCCTGATCATCGCCGGCAAGCGTCTCGGCTCGATCGATCTCACGATCGAGGGCGCCCTTCTCGCAGGCGCTGCGGTCATCCGCGCCGTCATCGTCAATCTGCCGTCGAATGCGGTGGCGGCTCCCCACGTGAGCTGGCGCCTGATCACGGTCTCAATCGTGATCGCATGTGTCTACTCGATCGCGCTATTCGTCAGGCTGGGGCCGATCGCGACCTGGTCCGCCTCCGGGCTGCTCGCGCTCCTCGCCTGGTACGAGTTCCTGCCGATCAGCGTCGCGATCGCATGGGCGATTGCCGGAATCGTCCTCCTGGAGGTCGGCGTCGTGTGGGAGTGGCGGCATGTGCGCTTCGAGGCGTATGCGCTGCTCGGCGGCGCGTTCCTCCGCGTCTTCATCGTGAACATGAACGCCGCGAGCGACGCGCGCCTCTACACGATCATTCCGATCGTCCTCGCGTTTCTCTTCGCGTATGAGCGAGTCAGGGTCGACGCCTTCGCATGGCTGGCGATGACGAGCGTCGTCGCCCTTCTCCGGTTCCAGCTCGCCGCCGACGCCGTTGCGATCGCGTGGGCAGCGCTGGCGCTCCTCCTCGTCGCGTTTGCGAAAGTGAGCGGGCGCCGCGTCTTCCTGTTGATCGGCGAGGCGCTCGCCGTCGCGACGCTCGTGCGAGCCGTCATTCACAACCTGTACGAGCGAAGCTACTTCCCGCCGCCCGCGAGCGCGCCGCGCTGGCTGCTGGTGTCCATCGTCAGCGCGCTCCTTTTCGCCTCGCTGCCCTTCGCGTTCCGGCTGCGGCGCGACGAGCCGGGGAAGCGGTTCTGGCATTGGTTCGATCAGCATCCCGAGCAGATCCTCTTCTTCATCCCGCTGCTGCTCGTCACGATTCTTCTCGGTGTCCAGATGCGCCTCGGCATGCTGACGGTCGCCTGGGGCGTCGAGGCCGTGGTCGTGTTTCTCTTCGCGCTCTGGGCAGGGGAGCGGAGCTATCGCCTGAGCGGGCTGGCGTTGCTGCTCCTCTGCGTCGGGAAGATCTTCGTATTCGACTTCTGGCGTCTTTCGCTGCGCGATAAAGCGCTCACCGGCATCATCGTCGGAGTGGCGCTGATCGCCGTCTCCGTCCTCTACACGCGCAAGCGGGACGCAATCCTCCAATACCTATGAAGCACCGCATCCTTCTGGCGCTCGCGTTCACGTCGCTCCTCGGCGCGTTCGTGCTCGCGCAACGGCAGCACGCCCAGGCGCGGCCGAGCGCTGAGCCGGTGCTCTACCTAGTCGCCGACTCCGAACGCGACCTCACGACCCTTCCATCGCACTTCACGCGGATCTCGGACGATGACGAAACGAAGTACGGCGCGCAGCTCGCCGATGAGTATCTTTCGACGCGCGGAAAGCTGACGCCGGACGACGTCGACACCGAGAACTACGTGAAACAGACCGGCGCGCAGGTCGCCTCGCGCGCGCGCCGCCGTCTTCGCTACCAATTCCATTTCATTCCTGAGCGCAACTTCGTCAATGCATTCGCGCTTCCGGGCGGACAGCTCTTCATCGGCGCAGGGCTGATCGAGCACATGACGACCGAGGATGAACTGGCGGCGGTGCTCGCCCACGAAGTCGAGCACGTCGATCACTACCATTGCGCCGAGCGGCTGCAGATCGAGGCGGCACTGCGCAAGATCCCGCTCGCGGGAGTGCTGCAGATTCCGATCGAGATCTTTCAAGCGGGATACAACAAAGACCAGGAGCTCGAGGCGGACCGGGAAGGCGTCCTTCTCGCGGCACGGTCCGGCTACTCCGCGGCCGGTGCGGTGCGCGCATTCGAAATGCTGCGCGACCTCTCCCATGAGGAGGACGAGAAGAACGCCACGCCTCAGGGTGAGCTCGTGAGCGTCGCGAAAGGCGCGCTGACCGGCTACTTCCGCTCCCACCCCGCAACGAACGATCGGATCGCGCAGATCCGCACGATGATCGCTCGCGATCCCTCCCTCGCCGCTCATCCCGAACGGAAGCTCGCCGTCGAGTACATCTACATCGCCGCCCACGCGCTCGATGCCGCGGCGGACGGGAAGTTCCGCGTTGCCGCCGAGCTGGCGCAGCGCGCGCTGCAGGAACGCCCCGGCTACGCGATGGCGCTCCGCGCGCTCTTCGAGGCCGACCTCGGGCTGGAGCAATATGCGGCCGCGCAGGACGTCTACCGCGACCTTCTCGCACGCGATCCTGCGGGAGCCGACGTCGCTGAAACGCACGCCGAGGCTCGGGCGGGAGAGCTGTTCAACCTGAAGCAATACGACCGCGAGATCGCGCTTCTCGAATCCATTCTCGTCGTGCAGCCTTCGCAGCCGCGCGTGCTCCGCGCCGCGGCGTGGGTCTACGCGATGAAAGGCGATCGCGCCGGCGCCAAGGCGAAGGCGGAGTTGTTCGACCGGCTTTACCGCGATCAGACGGTCTCCGTTGCCGCCGACGCCGAGCATGCCGCCGGCGAGCTCCTCGGGAAGCACGACTTCGCCCCCGCCGCCTCGATGGCCAGTCTCGCGACCGCATTGGATCCCGTTCGGCGTTCGGCGTTTCGAATCGAAGGCGACGCCGAGCTGGCGCAGGCTCATTTCGGAGAAGCGGTGGCGGCGTACGAGAGTGCGTACGATCCCGACACCGTGGACCCGTCGTGGCTCACCGCCTTCGGCGATGCGCTTGGCTCCGCGCGCCCTCGCACCGCGTCGAAGGACCTGCAGGCGCTCGTGAAAGAGCATCCGCCGAACGCGCTGACGCCCGCGCAGCTGCGCGTGGAAGCCGCCGGTCTGGATCTCCTCGCCGGCAGTGACGTCGAAGCCCGCAATGTGACGAAAGACGTCGAGGAGGGAAAGGTCGCCCCGGAGCTGCTCACGCGCCTTGCCTGGTGGTATCTCCGCGCCGGGCGGCCGGCAGATGCCGAAGCGGTCGTGATGAGAGTCCAAAACTCCCGGCCGGGCGATTCGGACGCTCAGAATGCGCTCGAGTGGACTCATTTCCAAGAGGGACGGCCTGCAAGCGAGACCTCCGGGGCCGACGCCAACGTCCGCGCCACTCTCGAAGCATGGAGAGTGGGTCATCGGAAGGACGCACTCGCCCAGTGGCCGGCGATCACGAGCGCCAATCCGCAGTGGGCGAATCCTGCGTGGCGCCAGGCTCTCTATCCCTCGCGCGTGAACGCGACCGCGCAGGAGATCGAGGCCGAGCTTCAGCGGATCAAATCACCCGCGCGTCCGGCGGTACGAGCACGTGCAGCGAGCGTGGCCGCACGGTGATTCGCAACTCGCCCGACGTCTCCAGCGGCTCGCCATCGAGATGCATCTTGCTGGCTCCTGTGATGACAACCTCCCGGACCCGCTTCGTGTTCACGCGCGACGAGCGGTGAACCGTGCCCATTCGCAGCCGCGCCCCGAACAGCGGCGCGTCGAGCCATGAGAGCGGATCGACGATCACCACTTCGACCACTCCGTCGAACACAGACGCCGTCGGCGCGATCCGGAAGTTGTTGCCCCAATGCGCCGTATTCGCGATCTCGATCAGAAACGCGCGGTGGCGCCCTCCGTCGATCTCATATTCCTCGCATTCGTACGACCGGAACGCCGACAGCGCCGCGCGGATGTACGACCGCAATCCGCGCTTCGGCAGCTGAGCAAACTTGTGTGCGATGTGCGCGGCGTAGCCAATGCCCATGACGCCGATGAACGGCATCCCATTCACCTCGGCCGTATCGATCGTGACGCGCTTCGCGGTCGGAAGGCTGCGGACCGCCGCGGGGATTTTCGTCGGGATGCCGTGATGGTGTGCGAAGCCGTTGCCCGAGCCGGTCGGCACGATCCCGAGGGCCAGCGAGCTTCCGATCAGCCGTTTCGCGACCTCGTGTACCGTCCCGTCGCCGCCGACCGCGATCACCGCATCGAATCCGTTGCGCTGCGCCTCGGCGACGATGGCGTCGAGATCCTCCTTCCGCTCCGTCGCCACGATCTCGTGATCGAGCTCGCAGCTCGCACGGATGAGCGCCGCGAGGTCGCGCCCACGCACCGGCCCGGAGCGCGCGTTGATGACGAAGAGCGCCTTCAAGGCTAGGTCCCGCTCCGCATGATCTCGACGAGGACCGGTTTTACGCCGTTGATGATGAACTGGATCCCGATGGCGCCGAGGAGGAGGGCCATGACCTTTGAGAAGACGGCGCGGCCGCGGTCGCCCATGACGTGTGACAGCGGAACGGCGCCGAGAAGCACAACGTAGGAGACCACGCCGACGCCGATGATCGCCGTCACGACGGCGAACTTCTGCTCGATGGAGGGATAGAGGTTGACGAGCACCATGACCGACGTGATCGCGCCCGGGCCCGAGAGCATCGGGATCGCC
>DASXIH010000368.1:0-2392 GCA_036498125.1 Thermoanaerobaculia bacterium | reverse complement strand
GGATTGATTCCAAGGAGCACCTCGGGGTGCCCGATAAAGAAGTCGCCGTCGGCCATGACGCGCAGATCGCAAGCCCAGGCGAGTTCCGCGCCGAGACCGAGAGCCGAACCGTTGAGTGCCGCAATGAAGATGACGCCGCTGCCATTCATCTGCAGGAACGTCGCGTGCAGCCGGTCGAGTTGGACGGCTCCCTGCAACGGGGTCTTCCTGATCACGGGCTCCAGGATGCGCGTTCGATCCGCGATTTCCGCCGCACGTGCGATCGCCGAGGCCCCGCGTTGCCCCACCGACGGAGTCGCGGCACCGCCTTCTTGCAGCCACCGGACGTCGGCATGGCTGACGAACCGCTGCGGATGTGTCCCGGTGATCACGACGGCGTGGACGCGCGGGTCGTGCTCGACTCGGTCTACCAACTGTTCGAGCTGGCTGGCGATTTCGGCACCAAACAAAGCGTGAGGACCGCCGTCGACGCGGACGATCAAGGTTGCGCCGCGGTCCTCGATCTCAAGGTGACCCTTGAGGTCATCGAACTTTCGGGTCTGAGTGGCAGAAGGCTCATGCAGATTGTCATGCGACATGGCGAGATCTCCTTCAACGGATTGTTCATAGAGCCACTCGACGATCGCCGGGAGAAGCACGTCAGGCAGCAGCCGGGACCCCTGCGACCTGCCGCTCGAGTCCCTTCGGATCCGCGAAGAAGGCCGGCCCCGTGTCCTGACTCATCTTGTCGGGAAAGATCTCCTCGTGGCCCGCGATGATGCCCGCGACAATCGCCCGTGCTGCATCCGCCGGCGATGCCTTCTCCATCGGCAGCGCTTCGCCCATCTTGGTGTCAATCGGACCGGGATACACGCCAAACACTTGAGTGTTCTGTCCCCGCAGCATCACGCGCGTCACCTGAGTGAGCGAGTGCGTCGCCGCTTTCGAAGCACTGTACGCCGCGAGAATCGGGAAGCTGACGAACGACGCGACCGAGTTGAGGTTGGCGACGGCACCTCCGCCATTCTTCGCAAGCACGGGCGCGAACGCCTGCGTGACCGCGAAGGTGCCGAGGAAGTTCACTTCCATTTCGCGTCGCCCGCCCTCGATCCATTTCGGGTCGGTGAAATCGCCACCGTAGAAGCCGACGATGCCGGCGTTGTTGACGAGGAGGTCGACGTCTGTCGCGGACGCCGCGGCGGCCGCGATCTGCGCGGCGTTGGTGACATCGAGCCGGAGCGGCACGACGCGTGAGCCATGCCGGTGGACGAGCGCATCGAGGGTCGAGACGTTGCGGGCAGCGGCGTACACCTTGTTCACGCCGGCCGCGACGAGCGCGTCCACGATGGCTTCGCCGATGCCACGATTGGCACCGGTGACGAGTGCGGTTTTGCCTGAGAGTGCGTAACCCATATCGGACTCCTGACGATCTCGCACGGCGCGAGACTGAAGGTGGCCACCGAGTGCCGGTGGGCAGAATAGACCGTTCTGTCTATTCACGGCGTTGACAATAGACCGATCTGTCTGTATTGTCAAGGGGTGCCGAAAAAGGGCAGGAGACGAGCGAAAAGCTCCGACATCGGCGTCCGCGATCGCCTTCTCGACGCTGCGGATCGCCTGTTCTATCGGGAGGGCGTGCGGGCCGTCGGCATCGACCGTGTCCTCGCCGAAGCGGACGCGGCGAAGGCCTCGCTCTATCAGCACTTCGGCTGCAAGGATCAACTCGTCGCGTCGTACCTCGAACGCAAAACCGTGGACGCCCGCGCGCAGATCGAGGCGTACCTCGCCGACACGCCGCCGTCACAACGCGCACTCAAGTTTTTTGACTGGGTGGTGGAGTGGGCAGAGTCGAAGGACTTCCGCGGGTGTCCGTTGCAGCATACGGTGACCGAGCTCACCGATGCGGCGCATCCGGCGCGCGCCATTGCCTACGGTCAGCGCGAGTGGTTCACGGACCGTTTCCTCGAGTGGACGATGGCGGCGGGGGTGAAGGACGCGAAGGCGGTGGCTCGCGCGCTGGTCGTCCTGTTCGACGGCGCCGTCGCAGGAGCTGAGATGGACGGCCCGCAGCGGGCGAAGGATGCTCGTTGGATGGCCAAGAAGTTATTGGCCGGCTGAACGCGCCCCGCTCATGACGATCCTAGCGGACCGGCGTGGCCCTCAAGCCTTTTGAAAAGTCGATGACGCCGTCTCCAAAATGTCTCCACGACGGCGGCAGAGTCGGGAAGTCGGGCGGACGGCAGTGAACGAAACGGAGCGACGTAACCGCGTGTGAATCAAGCGCTTGGAACCAGAAGTGGCGCGCCATCACCGCGTTAGAAACAAGTCTTGCTCCGAGTTCAAATCCCTGCCTCCCAGCCAAGTTCGATACCCGAGTCGGCACCTTCCACAACGTCAAGATTTGCAACGAACA
>DASXIH010000367.1:0-3801 GCA_036498125.1 Thermoanaerobaculia bacterium | reverse complement strand
CAAGGCGAAGCGGACGATCGTCGCGAACTATGTCAGCGAGAGCGGGTACACCGAGGAGATCACCTCGCGCGAAAAGGTGGGCGACCCGCTGACGGTGTCGAAACTGGTCGTGCTGTCGACCGCAGACGGCGCAGCGAAGACGTTCGAGAGCGGACTCGAGCCGCCGGAGGCGCCGCCGGCGAAGAACGAGAGAACGGAGAAGAAGGAGACGAGAAGCGAAGCCGCGACGGCGAAGAAGGAGCGCGACGTCTCGTTCGGGATCGTCCGCTTTTCGGATGACGGCACGAAGGCGTTCGTGGCCCTCCGCGCCCGCGACAACAAGGACGCCTGGATCATGGCATTCGATTCGTCGACGGCGAAGGGACGCGTGCTGTGGACGATTCATGACGACGCGTGGGTGCTTCGCGGCCTGCCGTCGGGATGGATGCCCGACAGCCAGAACATCTGGTTCGTGGCGGAGCAGACGGGATTCGCGCAGCTTTACGAAGTGCCGTATGCCGGCGGCTCGGTGCAGCCCATGACCGAAGGAAAGTGGGAGATCGAGGACGTCAAAGTATCGGACGACAAGAAGAGCTTCTACCTGACGACGGGCGAGGTGTCGCCGTTCGAGCGCCATCTGTACCGCATGCCCCTCGCCGGCGGCGCGCGCACGAAGCTGACCTCGGAGGTCGGACGCCACGATGCCGAGCCGTCGCCGGACGGCGCGGTGATCGCGGACCTCTACTCGTCCACGAACAAGCCGCCCGAGGTGTTCATCGGAACGACGAAGGTGACGACCTCACCATCGCCCGAGTTTTTTCGCTACCCGTGGCTCGACGCGCCGATCGTGAAGTACCGCGCGACGGACGGCGTCGAGGTGCCGGCGCGGATCTACAAACCGGCGGACTGGAAGCCGAACGGTCCGGCGGTCGTCTTCGTCCACGGCGCGGGGTACTTGCAGAACGTGCATCGCTGGTGGTCGAGCTACTCGCGCGAGTACATGTTCCACCACTTCCTGATGGAGCACGGCTACCTCGTGCTCGACGCCGACTACCGCGGCTCGGCGGGATACGGCCGCGACTGGCGGACGGCGATCTACCGGCACATGGGCGGCCGCGACCTCGCGGACGAGGTGGACGCGGCGCATTGGCTCGCGAGCGAGTACGGCGTCGACGCGCAGCGGATAGGGATGTACGGCGGCAGCTACGGCGGCTTCATGACGCTGATGGCGATGTTCACCGCTCCCGGTAGCTTCCGCGCCGGCGCGGCGCTGCGTCCCGTCACCGATTGGGCGCATTACAACCACGGCTACACGAGCGACATCCTCAACACGCCGCAAACGGACCCGGAGGCGTACCGCATCAGCTCGCCGATCTACTTCGCCGAGGGGCTGCGGGGCGCGCTGCTCATCTGCCACGGCGTCGTCGACACCAACGTCCACTTCCAGGACACCGTGCGCCTCGTCCAGAAGCTGATCGAGCTCCACGCGCAGAACTGGGACGTGGCGTTCTTTCCGGTCGAGGACCACGGATTCGTCGAGCCATCGAGCTGGAGTGACGAGTACAAGCGGATTTTCCGGTTGTTCGAACGTGAGCTGAAAGGCGGTCACTAGTCACTAGTCACTAGTGACCTCGCGCAATACCGGCGCGGGTCGTCGTGTTACACGCCTCTCATGGCAGAAGCCAAGAAAGTGGGCATGATCTCCCTCGGGTGTCCGAAAAACACCGTCGACGCGGAGATCATGCTCGGGCAGCTCCGCGAGGAGAGTGAAGTCGTGATCACGAACGACCTCGATGAGGCGGACGTCGTGATCGTGAACACCTGCGGCTTCATCGACGCCGCGAAGCAGGAGTCGATCGACACGATCCTCGAGATCGCCGAGCGGAAGGGTCGCGGCGTGGAGCGGCTGATCGTCAGCGGCTGCATGGTGCAGAAGTACCGCGGCGAGCTGCAGCAGTCGATCCCGGAGATCGATGCGTTCGTCGGCCTCGATCACCTCGAGAAGATCACGCAAGCGGTCAGCGGCGGGGCAGACGATGCGGCTCCCGTAAAGCGGAAGATGTCGGTCCGTTTGTACGAAGATTTGCCGCGCGTTCTGACCACGGGCACCGCCCACGCGTACCTGAAGGTCTCAGAAGGATGCTCGAACCCTTGCACCTTCTGCGCGATCCCGCAGATGCGCGGGAAGTTCCGCTCGCGCACGATCGAGTCGCTGCTCCGCGAAGCGAAGCAGCTCGAAGCGGCCGGCGTGAAGGAGCTGAACCTCGTCGCCCAGGACACCACCCGTTACGGCGAAGACCTCGGCGTGCCGAGCGGTCTGACGCGGCTCGTCCGGACGCTGCTCGACGAGACCGGATTCGAGTGGATCCGCTTCCTCTATGCGTATCCCGGCTCGATCGACTGGTCGCTCTTCGAGTTGATGGGGCGCGAGAAGCGCTTCGTGTCGTACTGCGACATCCCGCTCCAGCACGTGAGCGCGAACGTTCTGGCACGCATGCGCCGTCCCGGCTCGCCGAAGGAGTACCGCGAGATGATCACCCGCATGCGCGATCTCGTTCCCGACATCGCGGTGCGGACGACGTTCATCACCGGACACCCCGGCGAGACGCCGAAGGACTTCGGCGAGTTGTACGACTTCACCGGTTGGGCGAAGTTCGACAACATGGGCGCGTTCGTCTACTCGCCGGAAGACTCGACCATCGCCGCACGGATGGATGACATGCCGACCCGCAAGACCGCCGAACGCCGCCGCGAGAAGCTGATGGAGCTGCAGCAGTCGATCTCGCGCGAGCGCAACGAGGCGAAGATCGGCCGCACCTACGACGCGATCGTCACCGGCGTCTGCGAAGAGACCGAGCACCTGCTGGAAGGCCGCATCATCGGCCAGGCGCCGGAGATCGACGGCCGCCTCCTCATCAACGACGGCATCGACACGCTCAGCGAGATGCCCTCCTTCGTCCGCGTCGAGATCACCGACGCCCACCCGTACGACCTCGTCGGCGCGATCGTTTAGGGACGCTGCCGCGCGATCGGGGTGCGCCTACGTTTGCATGCTTTTCGCGAGGGCACGCCCCTCACCCGGCGCTTCGCGCCACCCTCTCCCCAGGGAGCATAGGCGCTAACTTAACGTCTTAGCCGTACGCTAGAGGGATGAGCCGAAGAGTGGATGAGAGCGAGGCGGTTCAGTTTCAATGGTCATACGTGCTGGCGTGGTTGGGCGGGAGCAAGCGCGTAGATGAGCTGGCGTACGAGACGGGAGCTTTCGTACGAAGACGAGAGCTACAGACGCCGAGTCAGGTGCTGCAACTGCTGCTGACGTGGGCAGTTGCGGAACGTTCGCTGCGTGAAACGGCTGCGTTGGCGGCGGAAGCGGAGATGGCCGACATCAGCGACGTGGCGCTCCTGAAGCGATTCAGACGAGCCGAGGGTTGGCTGGGAGGCCTGCTCGGGGAGTACCTATTGGGTCGAAGCGGGCAGTGGAAGGGAGCGTACCGGGTGCGGTTGGTGGATGCATCGGCCGTGAACCGGCCCGGAAAACATCAAAGCGATCTGCGGCTGCATGTGGGTCTAGATCTGGCGACTCAGCGAATCGACTCGATGGAGTTGACCGATGTGCGAGGGGGAGAAAGCCTGGAACGCTTCGCGGTGAGGGCGAACGAAATCGTGATCGCAGATCGCGGTTATGCGCATCGCTCCGGCCTCACGCACGTGGTCAAGGCGGGCGGAAGCTTCATCGTGCGCATCCCGTGGAACAACGTTCCGCTCGAAAATCGGCAGGGAGAACGCTTCGACATTCCGGCCGAGCTCGAACAGATCGATGAC
>DASXIH010000366.1:0-3618 GCA_036498125.1 Thermoanaerobaculia bacterium | reverse complement strand
CCTCCCCGGCTCCATCACCTTCGATCCGATCGTCCCGCTGCCGGTCGCCGGTCGCTCCAGACTCGCCTCCGACATCGTCTGGTTCGACGCGCTGGTGACGAACGTCGACCGAACGGCGAAGAACACGAACCTGCTCGTGTGGCATCGCAAGCTTTGGATGATCGACCACGGCGCGACGCTGATCTTTCAACATCAATGGGAGAGCTACCGCGAGCGCAGCCGTGCGCCGTTCGCGCCGATCCGCGATCACGTTCTCCTGGCGTGGGCCGACGAGATCCGCGAAGCCGATGCGAGACTGTCGGCGACGCTGACCGAGGAAGTCATCGACCAGGTGTTGGCGATGATTGCAGAGCCGTGGCTGGAGGACGGACCGAGCCGCGCGGTTTATCGTGACTACCTGATGGAGCGTCTGCAGGAGCCGCGGGAGTGGATGGAGGAGGCCGTTCGTGCGCGAGCGCTACGCGTTTGACTACGCGATCGTGCGCGTCGTCCCGAGGGTGGAGCGCGGCGAGTTCCTCAACGCCGGCGTGATCCTCTTCTGCTCGACGCGCGGCTTCCTCGGCTCGCGCATCGAGCTCGATCGCGACCGCCTGAAACTCCTCGCTCCCGACATCGACCTGGCGGTCGTCGAGAGCTACCTCCACTCCATCCCGAAAATCTGCGAAGGCGGCGGCGAAGCCGGCTCCATCGGCGCCCTCCCCCAACGCGCCCGTTTCCACTGGCTCGTCGCCCCCCGCAGCACGATCATCCAGACTTCGGACGTGCATTCCGGGGTGCACGAGGAGCCGCAGGCTGCGTTGGATGGGTTGTTCGAGAAGCTGGTGCGGCGGGTGGGGTAGCCTCCGACGACGCCAATGAAGAGCGCATTGCGATCCACGATCGAGCGGCCCCGACACAGGTTCCGGGATCGGATCCCCGCTCGTTGAAGACAAAGCCGCAATTCGGCGACCCAGCTCTAACGCCGCGCCAACACGCGCCCGACGAGCAACTTCTACCGGTTGTGGACTTCTGAACCTGCGCTCTTCAGGTCGTGCAAGAATTCCGATCCAGGCGCAACGCCGGTGACGAGCAGGCGATCACGCGCCCTAGTACATGCGACGTAAAGCAGATGCCTCTCCGTCTGGTAGACATCTTCCAGTTCGGATTCATCGGCGGCGGTTTCCAGTCGCGATTGGAGAGGAATCACGTCTTCATCGCACGCCATGGCTACGACGACGCGAAACTCCAGCCCCTTCGCGAGATGCATCATCATCAGCGAGATCCGGCCATGCTGCGTATCGAGTCGTTCGTCGAGTGTCACGAACGAAGCACTCGTCTTTTCTGCTACGGCTTGGCCCCTCGACAACTCCTCCGGAGAGCGAACGAATAGTGCGATCTCGTGCGGCTGCACACCCTCACTGAGCCGTTCCTTGATCCACGCCGTGACGCGCTCGCTCTCAGCCTGTACCGAGTCGAGAATCTCAATGTCCGGCGTGACGCCATTGAATGCGGAGATCGTAGCGCGCCGATCCTCGGTGATTCCGTCGACATCGGAAAGCTCGAATGCCAGGAGACGATCGGCTTGTCTACGAATCTGGTGCGACGTGCGGTAGTTGATACGGAGTCTGGTAGCACGACCGCGGACATCGACGCCGAGCTCCTTCCAGGAGAAAGGCTGTTGAAAAATGCGCTGACCGAGGTCGCCAGCGAAAAAGAGAGCGTGGGGTCTCGCGGCGCCGAGAGAGCGAATGAAACGCATTTCAGCGACGCTCAGATCCTGCGCCTCGTCGATGATGGCGTAGTCGAATACAGGCTTCGTCGAGACGGTGAGTCGTTCCGCGAGTCTCGTGAACATCTCCGCCTCGGACATCAGCCCACGACTCTGAAGCAAGGCGCGCGTGCGGTCGAAAATCGGCCATAGCCCGGCGCGCTGCCCTTCCGACAGACGGATTCGGCGGCCGAGCCGCTTCACGTCTCGGTACTCCTCCCACGTCGAGAGTTGCCACGCGTCGACGACGTTCGCCCATTCCGTCCACAAGAAATGAAGACCGAACTTCGTGCTCCCGCTCTCCCGCACAGCTTCGGCGAGCACCACGCGCACCTCCTCTGGCGACGCAATGCTTGCAGGTCCAAGTTGGGCGGCGAACAGGCGCCGGCCGATCGATCCGATCGACTGCACTTCGAGGCGCTCGCCCGTTCGTGGTTCATTGCCGAGAAGCAGGCGGAGCCGCGATCGGAGCGACCTGGCGAGCGGCTCTGAGAAGGTCGTCAGCAGCACGCGGCTATCGGGCTCACTGCGCGCCAGATAATCCGCGCGATGGAGAGCGACAATCGTCTTTCCGGTGCCAGCCGACCCGAATACTCGCACCGGGCCGGAGTAGTGACGCTCCACGAGCGCCCGTTGCGCCGGATGCAGGAAGACGATCCACTTCTCCCAGGGCGCATCTAGCGCGCGCTCGAGCTCTTCCACGTCGCGAACGACCCGAAAGCGCCGTTGAGCATCCGGGTGCTCGAATGCATCCGACTGGATCGGGAACGGCGGCGGTGCCGGCGGTTTGAGCCCGACCGCAAGGTCGAGCAGCGCTTCCGCGGCTTCCCGCGGAAGGTGATCGGCGATGTCGAGCAGCGATTCGTCGGTGGCCGAGCGTACGTCTGCAATCCACTCCTGCGGGACGCCGTAGGTGAGCAGCACCCACTCAGGCAACTCGTCAAACAACCGTTTCGCAGAGAGCGGCTCCGGCGCCGCTTCAACGTAACGCGGAACGACGATCTCCCGGACGGTCTCGCGAACCTCGACAAGTTGTGCGGCGCCGGTCGTCGGGTGCCGATCGATTTTGCGCCGCTCCGCCCATCGGTATGCGGCGTCATGATGATCGACGTAGCAAAGCATCAGACTCGATGCCGTGCGATGGACGATCAGGCGGATGTCCTGGCCGACGCGCACCGACCAGAAGTTCGGATCTTTTCCCTTCTCCAACTTGTGGAGTTGCATTCCCGGCTGCGCGGGATTCATCTGCAGATCGAACGCGGTCGTCTTGACTGCCTTCTGTTCGTCAACGGTCAGACGCGCCAGACTGTCCGTGAAGGTGTCTGCGATGCGGAAGTCCATGCGGTGAGCTACTGCTGCTTCTCGTAGAGAACCGAGCGGGACGCGACGGCGAGGGCAATCTTTTTCTGCTTCGACTTCTGCAATTCCGGGTCGGGGTCCGCCGGCCAGCCAATGACGTTCGCGTGACGAGGCGGAGGCTCGTCGGCCTCGACATCGAGACGTTCCTCACGAAAAACACGAGCCGCGCAAATCGCGGCACCATGGATCCTGACTTCGTTCCCTACCGTTTCGGCGGCGAGTTGCCACAACTCCGCAAGGGGAACCGCCCCGTGGCGTATTACGGAGGCGGCACCATCCCGCGCCGGCATGTACGCCGCAGCCTTCACGCGGTCCGATGAAAAGTGACCGGAGGACCGGAGGAGACGGGCGAGGTCCTCCTCGTCGGCAACGGTTTCAGGCAGCCCCGATGGCAGCATTCCGACCGCTCATGATGTCGCGGATTCCTTCGATGACGCGAGGCGGCACGACGTCGCCGTCGAACCGCGCCACGGCGTGGCCACGATCGGCTCCGTCGATCCAGGCGAACGACA
>DASXIH010000365.1:0-4603 GCA_036498125.1 Thermoanaerobaculia bacterium | reverse complement strand
GTCTGCGTCGCCGGCTTGATCGCGTATTACCGCGCCTCGGTTTCGGCCGACGTGGAGGTCGGCATCGGCGCCTTGTCGTACTTTGCGGTCGCAGTCCTCATGTTCGCCGGCGACCGGGCGCTCGACCGCCGCGCCGTCTGGAACGCGATCCTCTCCGATCGGGAGGCGCCGCCGCACGAGGAGTTCGTCTCGTGCGACGTCTGCGAGCTGACGCTCACGACGCGTGTTCCCGGCGATCCGTGCCCGCGCTGCGGTGCGCCGCTCGACCACGACATCGCGCCGCGTTTCGCGCCGGCCATCGCCGCCGTCGCGGCCGCGATCCCGCTTTGCATCCCGGCTTACGACGCTTCGGTCATGATCAACCAGAACCTCACCGGCATCATCGAGCACACGGTTCTCGGAACGGTGCAACTCCTCGCCGATCGCGGATACTGGCAGCTGGGCGTGATTGTCCTCGTTGCCGGCGTCGCGATTCCGGCGGTCGTGATCCTCGGCATGACGTGGCTGCTACTCCGCGTCCGGTGGCCGCAGAAGAGCGGCCTCGTGATCCGGACGCGCGTCTACCGCATCCTGCATCGTCTCGTTCGCTGGCCGATGGTCATCCCGTTCGTCGCCGCCCTCGCCGCGCCGATCATCGACTACCAGGGCATCGACGACATCGTCGCTGGCCCCGGCGCGACGCCGCTGTTCGCCGTCATCGCGCTCGCGGTGTTCGCCGTCCGGATGTTCGAGCCGCGGCTGATGTGGAAAGCAGGTGACGTGCGATGAGCGAGATGCCGCCGCGGGTCGAGCGCAGAGACACGCCGCAGGCGAAGGTGCACCTGGCGAAATGGTCGCCGTGGGTGTGGATCCTTCCCGCGATCGCGATCTTCTTCGCCGGATTCCTCGTCGTCCGCTACGGTCTCTTTGGCGGCGGCGACATCACGGTTCGTTTCGCCGACGCCCGCGGTCTCGACCGCTACAGTCCGGTGCGCTTCCGCGGCGCGAAGGTCGGCAGCGTCCAGAAAATCACGATCGACAAGAACCTGCGCCAGGTCGTGGTGCGCATCTCGGTCGACGCGTCGATGAGTCACGCGCTGAACAAGGGAACGCACTTCTGGATCGTCCAGCCGGGTCTCGAAGGCGGCGGCCTCGGCGGACTCCTGTCCGGTACGTACGTCGGCATCGCGCCGGGAGAAGGGGAATCGACGCGCGACTTCGTCGGCCAGGAGTACGAGCCGGTGCTCTCTCCGCCGGAAGACGGCAAGACGTTCATCCTCGAGGGACACGGCGTTGGCGCGATCTCGGTCGGCTCGCCGGTCGAGTACAACGGAACGCACGTCGGCAGCATCCTCGGCGCCGAGTACGACGCGCAGCGCGGCGTGACCTACGTCCACGTCTTCGTCACGAAACGCTTCGCCGACAGCGTCCGGGAGGGCACGCGCTTCTGGCGCGCGGGCGGGCTGTCGTTCTCGCTCAGCGGCGCGGGAGTGTCGATGGGCGGGGGCGTGCAGTCGTTGCTGCTGCCGCCTGTTGCGTTCTACACGCCCGAGGTGTTGCCGGGAGCCGTGGTGCCGGAGGGGACGCATTTCACTCTGTTTGATTCGGAAGGGGCCGCGGTCGCGTCGGCCGACGGCCAGCACCTGACGTACGTCACGTACTTCTCGGGACCGGTGGGCGGCCTGAAGCCAGGCACGCCGGTGACGATGAAAGGCGTACAGGTCGGCCACGTTCGCGACGTGCGGTTGCGGTACGTGCCGCAGAATGCGTCGCTCGAGACGCCGGTCTCCATCGAGATCGATCCGAGCCTGCTGCAAATCGACGTCAAGAACGCGACGTCGCGCGAGCAGCTCCGCGCGACCATGAACGACGCGCTCTCGCGGTTGGTGCAGAAGGGGCTGCGCGCGACGCTGAACACGAGCCTCGTGCTCCCAGGCGCCAGCGGCGTCTCGCTCGACTTCGTGGCGGCGCCGGGAACGGGACGGCTGGTAACGACCGTCGATCCACCGATCATCCCGGCGGCGACGGCGAGCAGCGGCATCGAGTCGGCGCTCGCGTCGCTCAACGGAATCGCGGCGCGGATCCAGAAGCTGCCGATCGAGGAGATCGCCGGCAACCTCCGCAGCGCGACCGCGCAGGTCGACAAGATCGTGCGCGATCCTGCACTCTCCGAGAGCCTGCAGCGGCTGAACCGGTCGATGGCCAACGTCGAGAAGGTCACCGGCACCGCGCGCGACAATGTCGGCCCGATCGTCGAGAGCCTCCGCAACGCCGCCGTCTCGGCGCAGGATGCCGCAGCGCGCGCCCAGCAGATGCTATCCAGCGCCCCGCGCCAGGACTACGACCTCGGCAACCTCGTGAAAGAGCTGACGCGCGCCTCCGAATCCGTCCGCGCGCTCGCCGACTACCTCCAGGAGAACCCGGACTCGCTGCTGAAGGGGAGGGGGAAGGGGAAATGAAACGGCTCCTTGCATTTGCGCTGCTCTTCGCTAGCGGCTGCTCGTTCTTCTCGAAGAGCAAGAGCACGATCTACTCGCTTGATCCGATCGCGCCGGCGGCGCCGGTGGCGAAACGGGGGACGGCGGTGGCGATCGACACGATCGAGTTGCCACCGGGGCTCGACCGGCGGGAGATCGTCGTCCGGAAGGCGAATCAGCAGCTCGATATCCGGACAAACGACCTCTGGCCTGCGAATTTGCAGCCGATGGTCCTCCACACCCTCGCGTTCGACCTCGCGAGCCGGCTTCCGGAGGGCATGGTCGTCCTTCCGGGGCAAAGCCGTCCGTCTGCCGCTCCTCGCGGGATTGACGTCGCGTTCGAGGATCTGACCGCCGGTCCCGAGAACCACGTAACTCTCGATGCACGTTGGACTTTGGCCGGGGCGAACCACCACGAACGGATCACGATCGACGTCCGTTCTCTCGACAGCGCCTCTGTCGCCACCGGCACGAGCCAGGCGCTCGCCGCCCTCGCGGACCGAATCGCAGCAGGGGTGTAAAGCTAACTTGACATGGTATCGGCGTACGTGTAAAGTCAGCTTTACAGTGAACGTCCTCAATCGAGTGAAGGAGCTACGCGAGCGTCTCGGCTGGACGCAACAGCAGCTGGCCGAGGCGGTGGGAGTCTCGCGGCAGAGCATCAACTCGATCGAGCGGCAGCGTTACGTCCCGTCCCTCCCGCTCGCGCTTCTCTTCGCGCGCGTGTTCCGGATCTCGACCGACGAGATTTTCGAGCTGGAGAAGCCGGCGGCCACGTACGCCCCGCGCCGGGACGACTTTTTCGACTAGGGGAGGCCATGTTCGAGAATCCGAGACGCTCATCAGCCTCGGCATGTTCAGCCTCGCGTTGATCTTGTTGGGCCTTCGGATGAAGAATCGTCCTGCGTGCTGACCACCATCCATCTCGTCGACGCGAGCCCGTTCCTCTTCCGCGCGTTCTTCTCGCTCCCGAAGACGATCGTCGACCGGGCCGGGAAGCCGGCAAACGCGGTGTACGGGTTCGCGTCGTTCTTCGCGAAGTACATGACGGACGAGAAGCCGACGCACATCGGCATCGCGTTCGATCGCCACTTCAACCAGAGCTTTCGGAACCAGGACTACGCCCCGTACAAGGCGCAGCGCGACGCGTCGCCCCCGGAGCTCGACGCGCAGGTCGATCCGTGCGTCGAGATGATGGAAGCCCTCGGCATCGCGACGTTCATCGACGAGCAGTTCGAGGCGGACGACCTGATCGCGACGGTGATCGACCAGACGCGCGCACAGGCGCGGCACGTGATCGTGACCACCGACAAAGACATGACGCAGCTCGTCTCCGACCGCATCACGGTCTACGACCCCGGCCGGGGGCTCCGCTTCGACGCTGTCGCGGTCGAGGCGAAGTTCGGCGTCCGCCCCGATCAGATGACGGACTTTCTCGGCCTCGCCGGCGATGCGGTCGACAACATCCCGGGCGTCAAAGGCATCGGCCCGAAGACGGCCGCCGACCTATTGCGCCGCTACGGCTCGCTCGAAGGCATCTACCAGAACGTGCCGTCGATGAAGCACAACGCCGTCCGCGCGAATCTCGAGCGCGACGTCGCGATGGCCGGGCTATCGAAACGCCTCGCAACCGTCTCGACCGAGGCGCCGATCCGCGTCGACGTCGACGCGTTGCGCTACCGCGGCCCGGACGAAGAACGCCTGAAGGCGTTCTCCGAAAAGTTCGGCCACACCGTCACGCGACCGCCAACCCTGTCATCCTGAGAGGCTGTGAAGAAATCGAATACAACCCTCCCGACGACGCGTACACAGCTCGTCATCCTGAGCCGCCGAAGCGAAGCGGAGGACGGCGAAGGACCTCAAACTACGCTGCTTGTAGCCTAGGCCGAGCATTCGGAGATCCTTCGCTGCGCTCCGCGGCTTCGCCGCTCCGCCAAGCTCAGGATGACGGAAACGAGATTTCTTCACAGCCTCTGAGCCGCGAAGACGGCGAAGGACCCCCTTCGCCAGGGCGGGGGGATCCTTCGCTGCGCTTCGCGGCTCCGCCCCTTCGCCAGCTCACGCGTTTGTAATTCTTTGGAGGGGCGGACGCCCTCGTCCGCCCGGCCGCGCGTCAGCGCGGCTATCGCCGCGCCGGGCGGACGAGG
>DASXIH010000364.1:0-5520 GCA_036498125.1 Thermoanaerobaculia bacterium | reverse complement strand
GTTCGGATCGATCATTCAACTGCCGCGCGTCGAAGGAGACGTCGCGGACGCGCTCCTCCTCCTCGAGCCCGACGTCATCCACGGCCCCGGAAGCACCGTCGTCGTCCCGAAGCGCGTGGCCGAAGAGATCGGCGGCTTCGACCCCTCCCTCCCCGCCTCGGAGGACTGGGACTTCATCTACCGCGTCGCAAGGCGATATCGCGCCGCCCACGTCGCCGAACCTCTCGTCCGCTACCGAAAGCACGGCTCCGGACGCCACGACGACATCGCGAAAATGGAGCACGGAATGCTGCGGGCGTTCGAAAAAGCCTTCGCCTCCGGCCACCGCGACCTCCGATCCCGCGCCTACGCCCGCCTCTACCGAATCCTCGCCGCCTCATACCTCGAAAGCGGCGATCTCCCGAGCTTCGTGCGGACCGGGATCAAGAGCGTCATGTACCGGCTTCGAGCCATGACTGGAGCATGAGGACGCCCCAGAGGTAGAAGTTCCAGTCGTTACGGCCGGCCAGGTGCTCCTCCCACTTTGCGCGGATCGGGGCGGGATCGAGCAGCCCGTGCTTCCGGATCGTGGCGGGATCGAGCAGCGCCTCGGCCCACTCGCGCAGAGGGCCGCGCAGCCACGCGCCGAGGGGGATGCCGAAGCCCATCTTTGGGCGGTCGATCAGCGAATCGGGAATGTAGCGGCCGAGGATGCGGCGGAGGAGCAGCTTTCCTTTCCCGTGCCGTACCTTCATCGACGGCGGGAGGCGCCACGCGAATTCGACGAGGCGGTAGTCGAGTAGCGGCTCGCGCGACTCGAGCGAGACCGCCATGCTCGCGCGGTCGACCTTCGTCAGGATGTCGTCCGGGAGGTACGAGATCTGGTCGAAGTACATCATTCGCTCGACCGGATCAAGCAGCGGCGGCCACTCGGAGCGTTTGGTCACGGGCGCTTCCGCGGGAGGCGCATCGAGGACGACGCCGTCGCGCCAATGCGAGACGAGCTCGAAGTACATCTCGTCGGGATCATTCGCGCGCAACGTCCGCGCGACCTTCTCGATCCGCTGGCCGATGCGGCGCGTCGCGAGCGCGCGCGGCGTCATCGCGGAAAGCGCGCGGCCTGCTGCAGGCCGCGCGAATGGCGGCAGAAAGCGCAAGCCGCGCAGCAGCCGCTGGCCGATGAAGTAGCGCGCGTAGCCGCCGAACAGCTCGTCGCCGCCATCGCCGGAGAGCGTCACGGTGACGTACCGCCGCGCGAGCATCGCCACGAGGTGCGTCGGCATCTGCGACGAGTCGGCGAACGGCTCGTCGTACATCTCCGGCAGCCTCGGGATGACGTCGAGCACGTCGCGCTCGGACATGGTCAGCTCCGTGTGCTCCGTGCCGAGGTGCTGGGCGACGGCTCTGGCGAACGGCGCCTCGTTGTAGGCAGCGTCGCCGAATCCGATCGTGAACGTGCGGACGGGCGTGCTGCTCTCGGCCTGCATCAGCGCCGTGACGAGCGACGAGTCGATGCCGCCCGACAGAAATACGCCGAGCGGCACGTCGGCGATCAGCCGCAGCCGCACCGCATCGCGCAGCAGCGCTTCGAGCTCGCGCGCCGCACCGTTCTCCGAGCCGTCGAATCGCGAGGCGACGCCCTGCATGGCAGTCTCGCGCGCCGACCAATACACGGTCGTCTCGACACGCCGCGTCGCCGGATCGAACGTCACGATCGTCCCCGGCATCACCTTCCGAATGCCCTCGTAGATGCTGTACGGCGCCGGGATGTAGAGGAAGCGGAGATAGAGCTGCACCGCGCCGCGATCGATGCGCGGCTCGAATGCAGGGTGCCGCCGGATCGCCTTCAGCTCGGACGCGTAGACGAATGCCGAGCCGGCGAAGCCGCAATACAGCGGCTTGACGCCCATCCGATCGCGCACGAGGTGAAGCTTCCGCGTCTCGCGATCCCAAACCGCGATCGCGAACATGCCGTTGAATCGCTTCACCGCCGCTTCGACGCCCCACGCATCGAACGCCGCCAGCATCACCTCGGTGTCCGAGTGCCCGCGGTACGCAACGGGCGGCAGCTCTTTCCGCAGCTCTTCGAAGTTGTAGATCTCGCCGTTCAGCGTCGCGACGTAACGCCCCGACGCCGAGAGCATCGGCTGATGCCCCGCGGCCGAGAGGTCGATGATCGCGAGACGCCGGAAACCGATCGCGACTCCCGCCTCGGCGTCGATCCACTCGCCGGCGTCGTCCGGCCCGCGATGGACGAGCGCGTCGCACATCCGCCGGACGTCGCGAACGAGATCCTGCTCCCCACCCGCCGCGACAAATCCTGTCACCCCACACATACCGCGTCATACTCTATGCGACGGAGACCCGACCCTGAGCGCCCGCCGAACGCTTCTGCTGATCAACCCCGCATCCGATTTCCCCACGTACTTCGGCGCGGAGGTGTTCGCAGCGCGCGGTCTTCAGCCGGTGACCCGGATCGCGGACCTGGCGCTTCCCACTCTCGCCGCGCTCGCCGCCCCACACCTCGACGTCCTCATGTGCGACGAAATGATCGAGCCGGTGCGGTACGACGGCGCGCCCGACTACGTCGGCATCACGGGCAAGGTCAGCCAGCGCGGACGCATGCTCGCGATCGCGCACGAGTTCCGGCGCCGCGGCGTCACGGTCTTGATCGGCGGGCCGTACGCGTCGCTCGATCCAGAGTCGCTCCGGCCGCACTGCGACATCCTCGTGCGCGGCGAAATCGAAGCGATCGCCGATCAGCTCTTCGCCGATCTCGCTGCCGGAACGCATCGCGACGAATACATCGGCTCTGCGGTCGATCTCGCGACGAGTCCCATTCCGGCGTGGCACGGCTATCGGAACGACCGCGCGCTGATCGGATGCGTGCAGACGTCGCGCGGTTGTCCATTCGAGTGCGAGTTCTGCGACGTCATCCAATACCTCGGGCGCAAGCAGCGCCACAAGCCACCCGGCGCCGTCGTCGCCGAGCTCGATCTCCTCCATCGCCTCGGCTATCGCCGCGTCTTCCTCGCCGACGACAACCTGACCGTCCACCGCCGCCGCGCGAAGGAGCTCCTCGACGAACTGCGGCATTGGAACGCGCGCAACGGCGCCGACCGGATGACCTTCATCACGCAGGTCTCGATCGACGCCGTTCGCGACGACGAGCTCCTCTCGATGTGCTTCGAGGCCGGCCTCACTCACGTCTATGTCGGCCTCGAGACACCGAACAAAGAGAGCCTCCGCGAGGCGCACAAACGGCAGAACCTCCACGGCGACCTCGTCGAAGAGGTGCAGCGGTTCCACGCGCACGGCATCAGCGTCACCGCCGGATTGATCGTCGGTTTCGACGCCGACGATTCCAGCATCTTCGAGCGGCAGTACGAGTTCGCCATGGCGACCGGCATCCCGATCTTCAGCCTCGGCGCGCTCGTGGCGCCGGTCGCGACGCCGCTCCACGCGCGCATGGCCGCCGCGGGACGGCTCGAGGGCGACAGCCCCGAGATGGCAGCGCTGCCGTGGATGACGAACATCATCCCGGCAAAGATGACCCGCGAGGAGTTGCTCTCCGGACTCCGGTGGCTCTGCAACGAGATCTACTCCCCCGCTGCATTCGGCGAGCGGGTGATCAAACAGATCGATCTTCTTTCCGAGAGACCCGCCGACACACGCACGCATCGCCGAACGCACGAACCGCGGCCGACATCCGACACCCTCAAGCTGCTGCGCTCGTTGTCACAACTCGGCGAGGCCGAAGCGGAGATGTGGACGCGGATCCGGCGGCGCCTCTCGGCGCGGCCGGACCTGACGAGCCACGTGATCCCAGTGGTGCTGCAGTACCTCCAGGTGCGCTACATGTACGACTACGCCGGACTCTGGGACTACGCTCCCGTCGACAGCGCCGCCTCGCTCGCGATGAGCTGACCGACCTGCTCCTGCCCAGCCTGCGGATAAACATGAGCCAGACGACGTCGGCTCGTGCCAGCCTTACCAGATTTCGCGCCCAACGCGCTTCCCCGTATCGATTTCTTCGTGCTCGTTCTCGTCCGTGATCTGTTCGACGAGTGATTCGAGCGTGATCGCCGGTTCGTCAGGGATCGTCAAATCGATGGTGGGGTTCTCTTCCAAGTGAACCTATCCGCGAAGGCGTTGGGATTCTGACCGCCAGGCTGTCTCCCCATTTCTGAACCAATAAAACTACGTTGCTTGCAGCGATGGCCCGCTCGTAGTACTTACCCCGCACCGCTTGCGACAAATCCGTTTCCGGGATTTCGAATTCTTCTGACTCGTTAGGATTCTTGCTCATATTGGCGACGCTCTCTCGGCGTGACCCCGCGTGCCGAGATGATACGAATGCAATCACCGCGATCGGTGTGCGATCCCACTCGTACTCCACGCGATGAGTATAGCCGTCGACTTTGGTGCGTTGCGCGGAAGCACCGTGCCAGAGAACGGCACTGCGGCGGCTGCTAACCAGGGTCGGACGACGCGAACTCGAGAGGGAAGTCTTCGGGATGTTCGATTGAGCGAACCGACAAATCGACATCGAGTTCGGGCCAATAGAGATGATCGGTGCTCGGCCATTCGACACGTGCGATCTTGGCGACGGAGGCATTCGCGAACCAAGGAAAGTACGCGAACGAAACGAACAGCTCTCGTTCGCCTAGCAACAGCCAGAAGCCGTGTGGTGAGATATTCGTGACCTCAGCCGTCAAAGGCAGCTCACTGCGGTTACTTTCAACTTTCGACCTGCCTCCCATCCTCCCACAGATTGGTTGTCCGAGGCTCGGGCAGGCCATGTCCGATTCCCGAGCGTCGACGTCTCACCCTTCCACGCATCCTAGAGCGCAACCCCGAGCGAGACGAAGGCTGAGGCCGAGCGGAGCACAGCCGGTGCGGAAGGTAGCCGAAGCCAAGTGAGGGCGTGCGTCTCGGACCACTCGCGATCCGAGGCACTCCTCGCGCTTTCGGAAGCACGCCCTCTGCTGTCCGGAGCACTCATTCTGCCTCCGGAAGCACCCGTCGTGCTGTCGGAAGCACTCCCCCTGCTTCCGGAAGCACTGCCAGTGCTGTCGACAGCACTCCGAGTGCTTCGGACAGCACTCGGAGTGCTTCCGATAGCATCCATGGCGGTAATTGAAGCGTGCGTCATCTAACGAGGACAGCCGCGACCGATTGCACGCAGGGACGCTCCCGCATTGTTCTGGATCAGCGGTCATCGTCGGGCGGGTGCACGTCATCTCCCGGAGTATTCGGCCGGTCAACGACGACGCCGCGGCGAACGTACGGGAGGGACTAATTCCCAGCTATTCGGGCGGTTGGTACGTGGTTTCGAACACCCATTTCGTGAATGCGGCAACAAAGCCAGGAACTGCCTCTTCGAGGTGTGGCAACTCCTTCACCGACAGCGGCGATAGCACGTACCACTCGATGACATCGTTGAACGTCACGAGCTCGTCACCCCGCGAGTCACCTTCGTTGGCGACTTCCGCACGGTACTGCAACGCTCGGATGGCGAACTCGGGCAGCTCCACCGAG
>DASXIH010000363.1:0-3311 GCA_036498125.1 Thermoanaerobaculia bacterium | reverse complement strand
CCTGGATGAATTCCTTCTCCCACGAGGCGCCAAGCGACGTTGTGCGCGGGTTCTTGAAGTTCTTGTCGAAGACGAAGACGTCCGGATCGAACGGCGATCCGATCTGCGACTGCGGAATGATGTTGGGGTACGCGGGCACCGGTCCGAGGATCGGAGTGAGCGCGCTGTCTCGGAAGATCGACTGCCCGAGGCTGCCGTTGGTCGAGCGCGACGAAGCGAGCGTTAGGCCCGGCACACGGCCGTAGAAGATGCCGGCGTCGGCGCGGACGACGTCACGCCCGTCGCCGCTCGGGTTCCACGCGATCCCGAAGCGCGGCTGCCACATGCCGTAATCCGAAGGGATCTTGCCGTTGGACGGGAACGCCTGCCCCTTCGACGTCTTGCCGATGAAGTTCGCGAAGAAGACCTGGCTGGGCGGCGTGATCGGGTCGGGCTCGATCTCCGCTTCCCAGCGCAGGCCGTACTGCACGTTGACGTTCGGCGTCGCCTGCCAGCTGTCCTGCAGGAAGACGGCCGGCTCGGTCTGCGGGATGCTCTGCGTTCCCGCCTGCTCGGCGGTCAACCCGCCGACGCCCGCCTGCTGGAGGTAGAGGAGAACCGGCCCGGTGATCGACGCGTTGCCGGCGCAGGTGCCGGTCTGGGACGAAGTACCGTCCGAGCACTCGACGTATTTCGGATTCTTCAGGTAATTGAGGAAGCCGTCGGTCGAGTCGAAGATGTAGCGCCCGTTCGCGAATCCGACGAACGTCTGGACGGAGTTGACGCGGTTGAACTCCGCGCCCGCCTTGTATGAGTGCGCTCCGTGCAGGAACGAGACGTTGTCGTTGAACTGCACGCGCGTGTCGTAGTACTTGACCGGGATAAAGAACGGCTCGCCGAACCGGTAGCTGTTCGCGAAGTCGAACGCGGTATCGGGGAACGGCCGGTTCTGTCCCGGCACGAGCGGCCCGTCGTACGGACGCGGGCGGTTCTCTTTCGCGAACTGGAAGCGCGCCTCGTTGAGGACGTTCGAGCTGAAGGTCGTGACGCCCTGGCCGCTGATCGCATGCGAGGAATCCTTCTCGACCGCGTTGGCGCTGGTGCCCCACGAGTCGACGTCGAAGGTTCCGTTCTTCTGCTCCGACCAGGTGTCGGTGTAGCGGAGCGAGAGGACGTTGCGCGAGGTGGCGTTGTAATCGCCTTTGAGGAGGAAGACGCGGGCGTCATTCGTCCTTTCGATCGGCGCGTTCTGATTCGGGAGCCCGATCGCCGCGAGTGCGGTGAGGACGCGCGGCTCGATGCGCGACGGGTCGTTCTGCTTGGTCGTCGACGCCTTCTGGAAATCGGCGGCGGCGAAGTAGAAGAACTTGTCGCGGATGATCGGACCGCCGACGGTGAATCCGGTCTGATACTGCTTGCTCGGGAACTTCGGCGCGAGGCTGCCGTCGGGGTTCTTGGCGCGGGAGCTGAGCGAGTCGTTCTTGCCGACGAGGTGCGCCGTCCCGGTCGTGTCGTTCGTCCCCGACTTCGTGATGACGTTCACGAAGCCGGACTGCGAGCGGCCGAACTCGGCGTTCGCGCCGTCCGCCACGACGACCATCTCTTTGACCGCGTCGAGGTTGAACGTGAACGGCGGACGCTGGCCGCCCCGCTGCTCGCCGAAGAACGGGTTGTTGAAGTCGGCGCCGTCGACCGAGACGTTGTTCTCGATGCCCTTCTGGCCATTAATCGAGAGCTCGTCGCCGTCCGGCCCCTGCACGATCGTCACGCCCGGCGTCAGCTTCGTCATCTCGAGGAAGTTGCGGCCGTTGTTCGGCAGGTCCGACATCACCTTCTGATCGAGGCGCGTCGCTCCCTCCGTCCGTGCCGTTTCGATGAGCGGCGCCGCGGCCGTGACGACGATCTGCTCGGAGGCGGTCGTCTGCTGCATCTTGATGTTGACCGCCAGCGTCTGGCCGACGCCGAGGTCGAGGCCGCGGACCACCTGCGGCGCGAAGCCTTCCAGCGTCGCCTTCACCTCGTACGGTCCGAGCGGAAGCAGCACGCCGCGATACATCCCCTGCGGACTGGTGACCTCGATCTTGTCGAAGTTCGTCGCCGTGTTCCTCAGCGACACCGTGACGCCCGGCAATACCGCCCCGGTCGCGTCGGTCACCGTTCCTTCGATGACGCCTGTCGTCGCCTGAGACTGCGCGAAGAGGGAGAGAGGAACGAGGAAAAGAACGAAGAGATAGACGAGGGACCTTCGTCGCATGCGCACTCCTTCTAAGTCGGTTTTCCGTTGGACGAACTCAATTTAGGTCGTCACAATCTATCCGTCAAATATGAAAGGCGCGTGGCTCGAGAACCGGCAGCTTGTTTTTCGCGACGATTTACCGGCGCCGGTTGCGGCGAAGGGAGAGGCGCTGGTGCGTGTGCGGCTCGCGGGAATCTGTAACACGGACATCGAACTGACGCGGGGGTACTACCCGTTCACAGGGATTCCGGGGCATGAGTTCGTCGGTATCATGGAGGATGGCAGACGGGTAGTCGGCGAGATCAACGCTTCATGCGGCTCCTGCGCCGCCTGCACTCACGGCCGACGCACGCACTGCGAGCGCCGCACGGTCCTCGGTATCAAGGATCGCAACGGCGCATTCGCGGAGTATCTGACGCTGCCGCTCGAGAACCTCCATGTCGTCCCGGACGGCGTGCCTGACGAGGTCGCGGTCTTCACCGAGCCGCTCGCCGCCGCGCTGGAGATCCAGGAGCAGGTGCGTATTGGCGCCGACGATCGCGTCCTCGTCGTCGGCAACGGCAAGCTCGGACGCCTCATCGCGGCGTCACTCGCGCTCACTGGCTGCAAGCTGACCGTCGTCGGCCGCGAGCATGGCGAGATCGTGCCGCGTTCGTTTGACGTCGTCGTCGAGTGCAGCGGGAACGCCGACGGCTTCGCGCTGGCGCGTCAGGCAGTCCGTCCCGGCGGAACAATCGTGATGAAGAGCACCTATGCCGGCGACCTCACCTTCAACGCTTCGGCGCTCGTCGTCGACGAGATCACGCTCCTCGGCTCTCGCTGCGGCCCATTCGCTCCAGCACTACAATTACTGGCCGAGGGAAAGATCGACCCACGCCCAATGATCCACGCGCGCTATCCGCTCAGCGAAGTGAACGCCGCATTCGCGCACGCGGAACAGCAGGGCGTCCTCAAGGTGCTTCTCACGGTGTCATCCTGAGCTGGGGCACCGCGTGGACGCGGCGACTGAGGAAAGAAACGGGTAAGGTTTGAAGGCGCGATCGAGATCGAGGCCGACGAAAGCTTGGTGCCCCAGAGCCCGATCCTGAGCATGGTC
>DASXIH010000362.1:0-3486 GCA_036498125.1 Thermoanaerobaculia bacterium | reverse complement strand
ATCTTCATGCCGAGCCGCGAGGGCTGCGGAATTTTGCGGGCCGAGGTTCTGCGTGTAGGAGCTTCGGAGGATTACTCATAGGTCGGAGGCTCGCTCGGCCGCGCGCGAGAGGAACCGAAGTCCACACGCATTGGATCGGGCGTGTCGCGCAAGTGGTGATGGCGCGGTGTTGTGCGACAGCGGTGGATAACGCCGTCGCATGAGCATTACGAGCCGGCACTTTGTTTCGGCGGCGTGATCGGGCGCGACATGCTCCGATCACGGCGTCCTTCTCCCGCGCACGAATGGAATGGAACCGGTCGCAACGCGCTGCGAAGCCGCGCGATTGTGAAGCGGGATGGTGGCGCCGTGATCGAGGACGGCGAGCGTGTGAATGCCGACGGGGACGGTGCGCTCGACGACGGGGATGGCGCACTCGAGGACGGTGACGGTGCGCTCGAGAACGGGAATGCGTGATCGAGAACGGGGATGGCGTGATCGAGGACGGGGACGGTGTGATCGCGGACGGGGACGGCGTGATCGAGAACGGGGTCGGTGTGATCGAGGACGGGGTCGGTGTGATCGAGGACGGAGACCGTGTGATGCGCTCCCGTCACCGCGTGATTCGAAGCGATCACGGTGCGTTCGGTCGTAATCACCGCGCCGCCGGTCGCTATCACGGCCGCACCGGTCGTGATCACGGCCAAACTGGTCGTAATCACCGCCGCACTGGTCGTAATCACAGCCACACCGGTCGCGATCACGGCCGCACCGGTCGTAATCACGGCCGCACCGGTCGCAATCACGGCCACACCGGTCGCGATCACCGCCGCACCGGTCGCAATCACGGCCACACCGGTCGTGATCACGGCTGCACCGGTCGTAATCACCGCGCGCCGGTCGTGATCACAGCCGCACCGGTCGTGATCACGCCGTGATCGGGCCGATCACAGCGCGGCTGGCGCCGCGCTTGAGCGGACGGGACGTCCGCTCCCCTTCCTTTTATGGCGTGGCGCCGCGCTCGATGGCTTCGAAGACGCGGAGGAAATTGCCGCCGAGGATCTTCTCGACGTCGGTCTCGCTGATTCCGCGGTCGAGCATTCGATCCGTAAGCGCAGGCAGGCCGGCGGCGGTGTCGAGTCCTTGCGGCAGCGCGGGGACGCCGTCGAAGTCGCTGCCGATGCCGACGTGATCGACCCCCGCGACCGTCGCCGCGTGGACGATGTGGTCGACGACCTGGTCGAGCGTCGCCTGCGGCGAGCCGAGGGAGCGGAACCACTGGAGGTATTCATCCCAGTCGGTCCGGTCGTCCGGCATCTCCTCGGTGCCCCCGGTCCCGCTGCCCACCTTCTTCGGCCGCTTCTGCGCCTTCATGATCGCCTGCGCCACGTCCTCGCTGATGAACGCCGCGAAGAAGTTGATCATGCAGATGCCGCCGTTCTTGGCGAGGTCGCGCAACATCGCGTCGGTCATGTTGCGGGGATGGCTGCAGAGCGCGCGGCAAGACGAATGCGTCGCGACGACCGGTACGCGCGTCGTCTCGATGACGTGATCGAACGCCCGGTCGCTGACGTGCGAGATGTCGACGATCATGCCGAGGTCGTTCATCGCCTGGACCACCTCGCGGCCGAAGGGGGTGAGGCCGCCGTGCCGTCCCGCATCGCCCGACGAGTCGCACCAGTTGTTCGTGTTGACGTGCGTCAGCGTCAGGTACCGCGTGCCGTGCTTGTAGAAGTCGCGCAGCGTGTCGAGCGAGTCTTCGATCGCGTGGCCGCCCTCGACGCCGATGAGGATCGCGATCTGGCCGTCACGCTTCGCGGTGCGGATCCCGGAGGAGTCGGTGCAGAAACTCAGCTTCCCGTCGCTGCGCGCGACCTCGTCCTTGATGATCTCGAACAGCCGGTAGGCGAGCGCCGCGGCGCCGCGGTCGGCGTACGCCGGCGGGACGTAGGCGGCGAAGAACGACGCGGTGATGCCGCCCTCCTCGAGCGTCCGCAAGTCGCACTGCGCCTCGGGGTCGTGCTCGTCGATGTGGACGTTGTGCCGCAGCACGCGGTAGGGGGTGTCGCAATGGCCGTCGACGATGATCGAGCGGCGGTGAACTTCATTCAAACCAGGCCTCTATGTCATGGAAGTTGCCGGGAATCTCGCCGGCATCGTTCAGGACGAATTCGGATTTTGCGAGCAGCTGGCGCTCGAAGCCGCCGGAGAGGACGCCGATGATCGGCATCGCCATGCGGTGCGCGGCGAGGACGTCGTACGGGGTGTCGCCGACCACGAAGGTGAACTTCGGATCGCTTCCGGCGCGATCGAGCGCGGCCTCGAAGATCTCCGGCGACGGCTTCGAGAACTTCGCGTCGCTCTTCGAAGTCGACCCTTCGATGAACTCCTCGGCGTTCAAGAGCCGCGTATAGTACTCCACCTCTTCCGCGTTCGAGGACGACGCCAGCGCCAGACGGATCTTCTTCGCGCGCAGTTCCTCGAACAGCCGCTCCACGAACGGGAACGGCTTCACCTCCTCCAGGTACTTCTCTTTGTAGAGTTTCGAGCGATACTTCTTCACCGCCTCGCCGAACTCGCGCATCTCCTTCGCGTTCAGGACGTCGGGGACGAGGAGGTCGCCTCCTTTGCCCAGCTGATGGCGGATGAAGTCGTACTCGAACGCTTTTCCGAAATGCGCGAACGCCTCGATCCAGCATCGCGCGTGGTAGTCGTTGCTGTCGACGAGCGTGCCGTCGATGTCGAAGAGGAGGCCCTGTAATTTCACACCTCTCGCGTAGCAAGTTCAGTGCATATAATCGGGCGCCGATGCGTACGGAGCGCGACTTCGCGCCGGAAAACCGGGAGGGGCGGCGGCGGTTCATGATCGCCGGCGAGCACACGATCCTCCGCGCCTTCGAGCGCGAGGACGTGGAGCGCTGCTACCGCTGGATGAACGATCCGAACATCGTCCGGACGCTGAAGTCGCGCTACCCGATCGCGTTCACGAACGAGGCGGAGTGGCTCGACCGCGCCATGAATCCGTCGCTCGACGAGCGGCACTTCGCCATCGAGCGGAGGGACGACCGCTCCCACATCGGCAACGCCTCGATCCACGACATCGACTGGGTCTCGCGCACGGCGTGGTTCGGCCTCTTCATCGGCGAGCCGAGCGCCTGGAACCGCGGCTTCGGCACCGACGCCATCGGGACGCTGACGCGCTTCGCATTCGAGGAGATGAATCTCTTCAAGCTCCGCATCAACGTCTTCGACTACAACGAGAAAGCGAAGCACGTCCTCCAGGGGCACGGCTTCGTGGAGGAGGGGAAGCTGGCGCGCGATTTCTACCGCGAAGGCACGTATCACGATATTGTCATCTTGTCGGCGTTCCGAAACGCCGGTGAGAGAGGGTGACTGGTTACTGGTTACTGGTGACTGGAAAAAACAACCGCCCAACCAGTAACCACTAACCAGTAACCAATAACCAGTTATGGTTGAACGAAAGATCCGAGTCCTCATCGCAAAGCC
>DASXIH010000361.1:0-8606 GCA_036498125.1 Thermoanaerobaculia bacterium | reverse complement strand
CCCGAGCTTAGAAGAGTGAGCAGCGTTTCGGCGCGCGTGTTCGCCGGCGTGACCGAGTGTCGGACCGAGAGCGGTCCGAGAACGGGAGCGCTCGTCGTATCGTGAAACGGCATCATTCCGTCGAATCCTGCGTCCGGCATCTGCGTCAGCGAGTCGGGCCCGAGCACGTCCATCGGCGGGTCGGCGTCGACTGCGTGGAGCCGCGCAAGATACGGAACACGCAGCAGCCGTTGACCGTCGGTGGTTCCATCGGACTTCAGCACCACGCCGGCGAATCCGCCCGCTGCGACGAGCTCGATCTTCAGCGAGCTGTTCGTGTCGATCACTTTCCGCAACGCCTCGCGGAACGGGCGGCTGAACGCCCCCGAGAGCACGTCGGCGCGCCGGCCGAACCCCGGCTTGAAGATGGCGCCGACCGGGATGAACGACTTGTCGTTTTGCGCTTGCGAGCCGGGAGGGATGCGATGCCCGGCGACGAACGCCGCCTCGGCGTGCGGGTTGTTTCCAGTGAACGTGCTCTCCTGCAGCGCCGCGAGATTTTCGAGGATCATCAGCGTGAATGGCTCGAGCGACGACCAGCGGCAGATTTGCTTGCCGGACATGGAGTGCAACTCGTGATTCACCAGCGCGACGACGTTCCACGGCGCGGCGAGGCGATTGAGCATGGTTCCTTTACCTGAACCGGCGAGATCGTCGATCGCGAGCCGCTGCCCTTCGAGCTGCACCGTGGCGCGATGCGTGATGAAGCCGTCGCCGGTCGTCTTCACCGCCACCGGTTTCGTGCCCGATGCCGGTGGGGTGACCTGCCAATTCGCGGGCCAGCGGATCGCGCTGCCGAGGCTGAACGTCCCGTAGAGCTCGACGTGGCCGCCCCACTGCGAGCTGTTGCTCCCGGAGAAATCGATGCGCACCGTGCGCATGGCGACGCCGGGCTTTTCGTCCATGGGCGGCATCGCGACGTCGAGCTCGATGTGTCCCGACCTGACGGCGAGCGACTTCGCACTTGCGACAGTGCGTTGCTCGAACGCGACAGCGAGCAAACCTTTCGCGATGCGGTTCGCGTTCTCAGGAAAGCGCTCTAGGAGACTCATCGTCACGTCCGGCCCCAGCTGGCAGATGAAGGCGCCGGCGCGGTCGTCGTCGAGCGCGTGAGCGGACGCCGTCGTTTTGACGGAGTAGCCGAGGATCGCGAGGTTGTCGGCGCTGGTACCGATGTTCGGCAGCACGGCCAGCGCGACGGCGGCGCGATCCTCGATGCGCAACTCGAACGAACGCGTGAGCGTCGCCGCCGTATCCTTCAGCGTCAACCCCACCGTCCTCGGAATCAGGCGTCCGTTGAATCCATCGGCGGAGCTCGGATTGTCGGGGCCGTCGGGACCTTTCCACTCGAATGCGATCGCGTCGCCCTCAGGATCGAGCATTACTGGCTTCAGATCGAAGACCCACGACGCGCCGAAGAGGGTGACTTTCACCTGCGCCTGATCGAGCGCGAGCTTGTCGGTGCCGAGCATGCTCGCGGCGAACGAGAGCTGCATCAGGCGATCGAGCTCGTCGTTCTTCAAACCGACCGGCGGCATCTGTAGTGGGACGAGTTTCTTGATGACGAAACCGTCTTGCGTCGGCCCGACGTGCAACTCGATTACATGACCACCCTGCTTTAGTGGATCGTCGGCCGCCGGAAGCTGCAGACGACAGACGAGCACGAGCTCCTTCGCGGCAAACGCGTCGTCGAACGTCGCGGAGATGAGGCCCAGGAAAACGAGGTCGAAACTCCAGAGGCGGATGCGCTCGTCGCCCGGATTCGCTTTGTCGTACAGCCGGACCTCATAACCTTCGACGGGTGCCTTCTCCGCCGTCCAGACGTCGAACTCGACGCCCAACGTCTCGCTGAACGTCTTGTTCTCGATCGGCAGATCCTTGACCCACAGCTCGAGAGTCTTGTTGTTGCCGACCTTGATCTTGTACGGCTGCAGCATGGTGAGCAGCGTCTTGGCTTTCCCATCCACGACGACGGCGCGTGTGCGGGCGTTCGTGATGTCCTTCTCCGGCGCGGAAGCGAAGTCGCGATTGTCGACGATCAAGCCGTTGTTCTCGAACGTCGAGGGAGAGAAGCCACGCACCTGGAGCGCGCCGTTCTGATCGCGCGTCAGCTTTCCATTCGCGAGCTTGAACTTCGCGTTGACGCCGGCCAGCGCATCGTCGCCTTGCGATTGAATCGTGCCGCCATCGCTGAGATCGAGACGGCCGTAGGGCAACGGATCGGCCGTCCCCGGCATCGTCAGCGCCGCCGTGACGTCCCACTCGCCCGACGCGATCAAGTTTTTCACCTTCCCCGGGTTGCCGAGCGGGAGGAAGTAGCTGTCGGCGATGCGCGTCAGCTCCTGCTTGCGCTTCCGTCCCTGCCAGAAATCGCCGAGATCCTTGCGGTCTAGCGCAGTGACGGGCGGGTCCGGAGAGATGGGCGGCTTGCTCGACGGTGCGTCTTCGTCCTTTGGTAGCTTCGCCGTGGCGAAGGCTTCGTCAAGCAGCGGCAAGTCGTAACGCGTGCCGATCTCGAGCTTCGACCACCCCTGCTGCGCCGGTTGGACTTCGACGCCGGGCACGCCGACCGCCGCGAACGCCACGCCGACCGGCTCTTTGTCCACGACCGGCTCAATCCACGGCCAGCTCGCGTTGCGAACGACATGGGTGCCGCTCGTGTCGGCGAGCACGCTTCCGGCGTGAAAGGTCAACTGCGTTTCGGCGTCGGTGACGATGAACGGCGCGAGCTCGCGGCTCTCCAGCGGCGTCGTGTTCTCGCCGCCGGATCGCGTCATCGGCATCGCCGCGGCGAGCGGCAGGCGGTCGTGACGCAGCCAGGCCCATGTCTTCGCGTCGTCCGGGTCGGGCGCCTTGCGTTGCATGAGGAGCGACACGCCTTGCAGATCGGGCTTGGTCAGGTCGACGGAAATGCTCTCGAGCGAGAACGTCGCCTGGTTGCCGTCGTCCGATATCGGCACGCCGTTCATGCGGAACGCGAGGTCGAAGAACGTTCCCGGGCCGGCGCCGATGCGCGGTAGCGCGTCCTCCGCGCCCGGCCGGTCGCCGCTGAGCCAGAGCAGCCCCCGCATCGAGATCGTCGGCGTCCCCAGCGCGACGGTCCATGAGGCGAGAACCGCCGGGTCCTGCGGGTCGGTTTCCGTGGTGGTGAGACTCGCTGTGACCGAGAAGCCGCCCGCTTGTTCCACAGTCAGCGACCACGGAGAACGTTTGGCGAGATCGGCTTGCGTGTTGAGTACGCCCGACACGAGCACCGGATCGACCGACGCCGACCAGCGGAGGAAGCCGTCCATGACCGACGGCTCCTGACTGCTCTGCGGCTGTGCGAGATTCTGATCGAGCTGCGGCGTGAGCGGCGGAATCGACGGAAGCGGAAGCTGCAGCCATCCGCGATCGGCGGCGACGAAGCCGTATAACGGTTTGTCGCCTCCTTGAATGACGCTCAGCGTCTGCGACAGCTCGCGCGCGTCGTGCGCAAGCGGGATTTTCGACCCGTCGCCGATCGCCAGCACTTCCGCCGCCTGCGCGGCCGCCTTCTTGATCGTCAACTGCGTTGTCAGCATCGCACCGCCGCTGCATTTCAGTGCGACGGAACTGCCGTCCTTCGACAGCGTGACGCGTTCGGCAAGAAGCTGCGCCGAGCCGTCGGGCAGTCCGCTCTCCGTGCGGCGGCCGACGACGAAGATCACCACCGACGCCTTCGGGACCTCGATCTCGTCGCCGAGCTTCCAAGTCGTGTTGCTTTTCCAGACGATCGTCCAGACGAACGGCGGCGGCAAAGCAGACGGACGCGCAACGATCTCCAGCGAACTTCCAGGCATCGGCGTCGGCGACACCGACACCCACGCCTTCGCCCAATCCGAGAAGTCGGTAGCGCTGAGCGAGTCGCTGAGCAGGTGGAGTCGCAAGCCGGTGTCGGGAAAGGGGAAATCGCCGTTCAACGAATAGAGCAAGAACGTTCCGTGCAGCCCATTCGCGCGACTCGGGAACGGTACCTTCGCATGCACAACGATGCCGTCGGGCGTGAGCTGGAGGTCCGATCCGTCCCACCCGATCGACGTGAGTAGCTTGCCCGCGTCGCTCGACGGCGTGAGCTTGCAGGTGATGTCGCCGGCGACGAGCTGGCACTTCGGGAGAGCGACGGGCTCGTTCGGACAGGCGCCGACCTGCGAGTAGAAGTGCGCGAGGTCTTCGAGTTTCGGCCAATTCTCATCCGGCTTCGGCACCGGAAAGACGATCGCCTGCCGCGGGTCGTTGATTTTGATTCCGCCGTCCATCGACGTCTTGCCGGCGGCCGACTTGGAAAAGCGCAGGGTGATCGTCGATTTGTTGTCCGATGCCGGAAAGGTCAGAAGGAGGCGCGGCAGAAGAGCATCCGCCGGCTTCTTGACTTTCGTGCCGTTGTCGAACGGCCAGTCTTGCTCGCTTGGATCCGGTTCCTGCCGGATCGTCTTCTCGAAATAGACACCTCCCGCGAGCTCCGTCGCGGTCGCGTCCTGACTGATGACGCGAATGGCGTGGAGCTTCGGATCGACGAGCGTGCCGGTGGCGATCGACGGCGCGGACGCGCTCAGCTCCCACACCGGAGCGGTGATGCGGAGCGGATCGGGCTTCGGATCTCGCAAAGTGATCGTCATGGTTAGCTCCAATTCCGCGGCGTGATGGTGCGGCTCTCGGCTTGGGCCGTTCCCTTCTCGGCTCGCAGAAGCCAGCGCGACGCGCCGTCGAGCACGGCCTGCAGCACGAGTTGCTTGAGGATGGCCGTCAGCTTCTTGCTCGGATCGTCGCCGAGGGCGCCGAGCGTGGTGAGAAGGATGTCGGGCGGCAGCGCGATCAACGTCATCACGCCGCCTGTCGCTGCGGCCTCGAGCTTCACGAATGCGCCGGCAGCGTTACGGAAGGCGATCCACGTGTTCGGATCGGACGGATCGGTGAAGGCGATGCGCCTGCTCACGGCCACCGGCTCGAGGCACGCCGTCAACGCGAACAGCGGCGCATCGCTGTTCGAGACCTTGTCGATTTTCACATCGAAATCGGGCGGTCGCCACGACGGCCCGCGCGCACGCAGCGCGAGCGGCCGCTTCACATCCGCGGAGTCGGGTACGGTCGAGAAGATCTCCGCCTCGACCTCGAAGACGTTCCCGCTCGAGCTCTTCGATTCGCGGATCAGCGAGTAGACCACGCCCGGATCGGGCCAGAGCGCGACGTCCGCGCCGTTCGCGACCCAGAGCGCGAACGTCTCCTTCGGCATCAGGTCGGCGTACGAGAGGGCGCTGATGTGGAAGCAGAGATAGGTTTTGTTGTTGATCGCCTCGAGCGTCCACTGCGGCTCGGGGATGGTCTCCTCGGACGGCGCGTCGTTAGTCGGCCGCCGGCGCCTCGCGAGATCGTGCGGCAACTCGAAGTGAAAGTCGCGCTGCGTGACGTAGCTGATCTCCGACACGACCGCCCCCGCCCGCGCGGCCGCAAGCGCCGTCACCCTCAGATGATGCGGAAGCCTCGGCAACCGATAAATCTCGGCGCCTTTCCAGATCTTCGGATCCGCCGCCGCGGCGTCAACGAGATCGTCATCGATCAGCTGCGGCGCGCCGGCGATGTCGCCCGGATCGGGACGCTTCGTCTTGCGCACGAGCGCGTAGTCCGGCGTGACTCCGACGCTCGCTTCGAGCCCCGCGGGCCAGACGCGGTCGGGATAGTCTTGCACCCACGTCAGGGCCGTCCCTTCGAACGCGAGCCGCGCAAAGAGACTTCGACTGGAGAGAATCAGGTCTTGTTCGGGATGCCGCGCCACGACGAGCTGCCAGGGCTCGCCGGCCAACGGGAGCTTGCGCGAGGAGATGATGGTGGGCGTCTCGAGCCGCGCGGTTCGCGGCGCGACTGCGACCGCGTTGCCGATCGTCGTCTGCGTGTTGGGAAGGATCAATCCCTCCATCACGGGGCGCGCCGATTCCGGGTTCTTCTGAACGGCTACCGCCTGTTCGTGATAGCGGCCCACGGGATGGACGGCGTAGGCGCGCGCGTGCGCGAAGCGGTCGTCGTGCAAGAATTTGAGCGAGACCGTTCCGTCGACGTGCGGCGCGAGCTTCCACGGCTGCTGCTGAACCGGCGCGCAGAGCGAGAAGCCGGAGTCTTGCTTCGACAGCAGCGTGTGCTCGAGAAAGCGGCGCATCCAGTTCACGTACGGCGTGAAGAAGCCGAGGAGCGCGGGCGTGTCGAGAAAGTCGGCGGGAACGACGACGTTCGGCACCCTCGCCATGCGCTGGGCGAGACTCGCCAGCGACTTCCGCTCGTCTGATTGAGAAACTGCAGCGAGGGCGGTGAAGACGGCAGCGTCGATCTCGCCGAACGCGCCGTTTTCGTACACCGTCTCTGAGCTCTGGTCGGCGTCCTCCGGATTGTCGAACGTCGCTACCGAAGCGTGGGCGCCGGTGTCGAACAGCGTCGCGACGTCGAACCCGCGAGGATGGCGGATCAGGAGCCTGACGACCGGCTCCGCGCTCGCCGGCAACTTCAGTAGCTTTTGTTCCGGCAGATCGCGTGTCAGCGTGACCACGCTCCCGTCGGCAATTCGGTAAATGACGATGTCGCCGATCAGCGTTCCCGGGTCTTTCACGTGGACCGTGATGTCGTCGCCGGCGTCGATCGTGACCAACGAATACTGGAACGACTGCAACGGCCGCGGTCGCAGCGAGAGCTGCACGAACGCGAGCGCGTCGTCGTTGTCCGGGATGCCTGTCGGATCGAGCTTCGCGTCATCGATGTCGCTCGCGGCGCGATCTTCACCGGGACGGACGAAGAGGTCGAGCATCGGCGCGCCGCCGGCCTTTATGTAGCGGGCGAGCACGGCACCAAAAACGCGCTTTGCTCGCTTGATGAGCGTTTCCGCAAGGACGAACTCGCCGGTGTCGCCGTCGTGCAGGCGAATGCTGGCCGCGAGACCGAGCACGACGAGCGTCATCCAGCCGTAGGGATCTTTTTCCGGACCGGTGGCGGTGAGAAGCGAGATCGCGTCCTTCGCCTTGATCGGCGCAACCGGCTCGACGACCACTTCGTAGCGGCGGTAGAGCGTGCCGTCGTTCTCGCGCGTCCAGGCAAGGAGATTGAGCGTCTCGGCGAGAAGCGGGTGGAGATCGCCGTCCGGCGCGATCGGAATGGTGCGCGTGACCGTGAGCTCGACTGGCGTCGTCGTCGCCTTCGATACACCGTTGTCGATCGTCACCGTCGTCTGCTCGACCGTCAGGCGCGAGGTGATCTCGAGCACCGCGCCATCGAGACTCGTCCCCGTTTCAGCCGGCTCCAGGCACATCAGCGCCTGGCGAATCAACTGCGCGGTGAACTTGCCGTTCACCGCCGTGATCGTGTTGCCGGTCATCGTGAGACCGTCCTGCAGAAGAACGGGCTCGTCCCCGACGTCACAAATCTTCTGGTCGCCGAGCTTCACCGGAATCGCGCCGCCGTTCAGCACGGCGTCGAGCTTCATCGGCGGGCCGTTCTTCATGAGCGACGCCACGAGGTCGTCGTTGACGTGATCGAGCAGCGTCCGCCGCGGCACGTTCTCCGGCCACGCCAGACACGACTCGCGCGGCGAATACCACCCTTTGCGAATCGGCAGCGTGCCGCGTCGCGTCGACTTGTCGCCGCTCCGATCGCAGCGCCAGACCTCGCTCGGCATGCTCGACTGCCACGCGGTCGGATCGTCGATGACGCCCGGCGAGAGCATCGCTTCCGACCGGCGGAGGAGATGCGTGCGGGCGATACGGCGTGCGCGGTTCCACGCTTCGCTCTTGTCAAGATCGCCGCCCGAAGTGTCCGACGGCGCGAGCTCGTCGAGGTCGAGCTCGAACAGATCGTAGCCGGCGACGAGTTGCGTCGGCCCTGCATCGGGTGCGGCGGCCCAAAAGACCTCGGTCAACGTGCGCCGGCCCGGATCGAGGTAATACGCGAACTTCGGATCGTCCTTCGTGATCTCCGAATTGTCCGGGCCGCGGAACGACGCCAGTCCCGAAAAAGCCCGGACGCCGCCGGCAGTCAGCGGCGGATAGTCAATGCGCACCGGCCACTCGAAGGCGGCGGGCCGCATCACGAGCGGTTTCTTCGTGTCGTCAACCGCCGGTACGCGGATCTCGATGTCGACCGGAACCCGGCGCGACACAAGAGCCAGCGGCTTTGCGCTGTTGCGTGCCTGCACCGTCATCACCGTCTCGAGATAGGCGCGGACAGCCACCGCCACGCGATTGGTCTGCGCGCGCTTCCACAGCGCGTCGTGAAGGTCAGAGCCGACGAGCTTCGATAGATTGACCCACAACGCAAAGTCTTTCTTCTCGTCGTCCGTGACATTCAGCTCCGGCGGCGTCGCCCCTTGATCGAACACGAACGGCGGCTTCGGCGAGTCGGGATCGCGTTTGATGGGGAACGTCACTTCATCCGCGGTCGGCAGAAGATCGTCGCTCACGCCGGGCGTTCGCCGCCGCTCCGTGAGCGCGTCTCCGCCGAACGCTCCCGACGGCACGACGTCCTCGGGATCGAGAATCAGGCGGTAGCCCCGCCGCACGATGTTTTTGTCGGAA
>DASXIH010000360.1:0-2736 GCA_036498125.1 Thermoanaerobaculia bacterium | reverse complement strand
CGGCGGCCAGTACGGCAACGCCTTCCTGCTCCTGCGCCCGCTGCTCGAGGAGTTCGGCGGACGCATCCTGAATTCGCCGCTCGCCGAAGGCGCGGTCATCGGCGTGTGCGTCGGCGCCGCGCTGGCCGGGCGGCGGCCGATCGGCGAGATGCAGTTCAACGATTTCGTCGCGACCGGTTTCAATCAGCTGGTCAACAATGCGGCGAAGATCCGGTATCGCTGGGGTGCGTCGGTCCCGATGGTGCTGCGAATGCCGTGGGGCGGGCTGCGTCACGCCGGCCCGTATCACTCCCAGAACACCGAGGCGTGGTTCTACCGGACGCCGGGACTCGTGATCGTCGCGCCGTCGACGCCTCATGACGCCCGCGCGCTGATGGCCTCATGCGTCGCCGCCGACGACCCGGTCCTCTACTACGAGCACATCGCGCTCTACCGCGACCCGCGCATCAAACAGCTCCTCGGCGACGAGGCGCCCGAGCCGATCCCGATCGGCCGCGCCGCGCTCCGCCGCGAAGGCAAGGACCTCGCGATCATCTCCTACGGTGCGTACGTGCACGCGGCGATGCGTGTCGCCGAAAAGCTCGCCGCCGGCCGCATCGAAGCCTCCGTCCTCGACCTCCGTACCCTCGTGCCGCTCGACCGCGACGCGATCCTCGACCTCGTCCGGCGCTGCAACCGCGTCCTCATCGTCCACGAAGACACCCGCCGCGGCTCCATCGGCGAGTCGATCGCCGCCGTCATCCAGGAAGAAGCCTTCGACTACCTCGACGCCCCCATCCGCATCCTCGGCGCCCTCGACACCCCCGTCCCCTACTCCCCACCCCTCGAAGAAGAGTTCCTCATCAACGAAGACGACATCGAGACCGCGGCGCGGGAGTTGGTGAAGTACTAGAACCTCACGCGCCCCTCATCCGCCTTCGGCACCTTCTCCCCGCTTCGCGGGGCGAAGGGCACTCGATTGATGGATCTCGCGAGACCTGTGAATCGAGAGCGGCCTCGATTGGTGGATCTCGCGAGACCTGTGAATCGAGCGCCCTCGATTGGTGGATCTCGCGAGACCTGTGAATCGAGCGGCCTTCGCCCCCGCGCCAGCGGGGGAGAAGGTGCCGAAGGCGGATGAGGGGGATTTATCGAGCTCGGTACAGCGACCGCACCCACGCCGCGTCGGTCTCGCTCAAGGCTGCCCCGATCTTCGCGGCGGCTTCAGTTTGGCGGGCGTTGCGCTGGCCGAGGAGGACGGTGGCGGTCGGATTGCCGGTGAGGAGGGAACCGACGACCGCGGAGAGGACGGGCTCTTCACGATCGTTGAAGCGGCGGCGCACCTCTTCCGAGGCGTGACGGTAGCGCGCGATCGCCTCCGGATCGCGGAAGTCGGCGACGCCGCGGCGGAAATCGCCTTCGGGGAACGTCTGCGGCTCCGTGTACTTGCCGAGGAGCAGGCCGTGCTTGAGCGGTGAGAAGAACGCGACGCCGAGATCGTGCGCGTCGACGTACGCCTTCAGGCCGGAAGAGTCGTACTCATCGTCGACGAGATTGCGGTACGGCTGGACCACGTCGGGATCGACGCGCTCGATGAACTTCATGATCCGCGACGAATCCCAGTCCGAGAGTCCGATGAAGCGGATCTTTCCCTCGTCGCGGAGCGTGTGCATCATCGCGAGCGCGTCGTCGAAGTACTCGTCGCGCTCGCCGAACATGCAGTGGTGAAAGTAGTAGAGATCGATCACGTCCGTCCGCATGTTCCGGAGCGAGCGTTCGCACTGCTCGCGCATGAACTTGGGGTCGTACCAGCGGCCCGACGGGCCTTTGATCCAGCCGAACTTCGACGCGAGAAAGATCTCGCCGCGCGGCACGTCCGAGGCGAGCACCTCTCCGATCAGCTCCTCGGCTTGCCCGTCGCCGTACGCGTCGGCGGTGTCCCAATGCGTGATCCCGTCGCGCCACGCGAGCGCGAGCGCTTCCTTCGCCTTCGTGTCGTCATGGCCGCTCCAGCCAACCGAATTTCCTTCGTTCGTCCGCGCGCCGCCGTGTCCCCATGTACCGAGGGAGACGACGGGGACCTCGACATTCGTGCGGCCGAAACGGATTCTGCGCATGGCGCGCGATTATATTCAGCGGATGGAGTGCGTCTTCTGCACCGACGTCACCCGCTCCGGCGACGTCGTTTTCGAGGATCAGCGGACGTGGGTCGTGCTGCACGAGGACTGGAGCGTGCGCGGCCATGCGATGGGCGTCTGGAAGGTTCACGTCGAGAACTTCAGCGACCTGACGCCCGAGGACGCGGCGCATTTCGCGCGGGTGCTCCGCCAGGCCGAGCACGCGCTTCTCGAGGTCAGCAAAGCCGATCGCGCCATCCTGATGAAGCTGGGCATCGCGACACCGCACCTGCACGTGCACATCTACCCCGTCATGGCGACGCTCGACCGCGACGCGGTGGTGCGGGTGATCAACGGTGAAACCCGCGAGGCGCGCGACGACGCCTTCGTGGATGCCATGCGCGCGAAACTTGGATTCGGCTGAAGCCACGCTGGATGCGCGTCTGCCAAGCCAGAATACGGCCGGCGCATCTCTGGCGCCAGGTGAAGCCAACGAGGATTCACCGCTAGACAGCGATGCGCCGCCTGAATCCAGCGTCGTTGACAGCGACGCCTGAGCGGACGAGACGTCCGCTCCCCTCCGAGGCCCGAGGCCCGAGGCCATCACTTGACATTCCGGCACTGAATGAGCATTCATTCA
>DASXIH010000359.1:0-8962 GCA_036498125.1 Thermoanaerobaculia bacterium | reverse complement strand
CGCCTTCGCAGCATGAACGTCAAGAAAAAACTCCTCGACGCCACGCGCATGGACCGCGCGATCCGGCGCATGGCCATTGAAGTCGTCGAAAAGAACCGCGGGCTCGACGATCTCATCATCGTCGGCATCCGCAGCCGCGGTGTTCCGATCGGCGAGCGGATGGCGAAAGAGATCACCGAGATGGAGGGGACGGCGGTGCCGTTCGGCATCCTCGACATCACCCTCTATCGCGACGATCTCACCACGATCGCCCCGCAGCCGGTCGTGAAGCCGACGAAGCTGCCGGAGCCGATCGACGACAAGGTGGTAGTGCTCGTCGACGACGTGCTCTACACCGGCCGCACCGTCCGCGCCGCTCTCGATGCGCTCATCGACTTCGGCCGCCCGCGCAAAGTGATGCTCGCCGTACTGATCGACCGCGGCCATCGCGAGCTTCCCATCCACGCCGACGTGATCGGCAAAACCGTCCCGACCGACGCCAACGAAGTCATCAAGGTGAAGCTGGCGGAGACGGATGATGAAGACGAAGTCTTGATCATGGAAAAGTAGGTTGCGCGCCTCAGGACTCCGCACCAAAGACCTCCTCGGCATCGAGACGCTCACTCCCGACGAGATCAATCTCATTCTCGATACCGCTGAAGGCTTCAAGGAAGTCAGCGAGCGGCCGGTGAAAAAAGTGCCTGCGCTCCGCGGGCAGCTCGTCATCAACCTCTTCATGGAAGCCTCCACGCGCACCCGCGTCTCCTTCGAGATTGCGGAGAAGCGCCTCTCGGCGGACACGCTGAACTTCGCCGCCTCGGGGTCGAGCGTCGAGAAGGGCGAGACGCTGATCGACACCGCCGCGAACCTGATGGCGATGCGGCCGGACATGATCGTCATCCGACACAAGCACCCCGGCGCGCCGAAGATGCTCGCGGAGCGGCTTCCGGCGTCGATCATCAACGCCGGCGACGGCGCCCACGAGCATCCGACGCAGGCTCTCCTCGACGCGTTCACGATTCGCGAGCGTCTGGGGCGGCTCAAAGGCGTCAACGTCTCGATCATCGGCGACATCGCGCACTCGCGCGTCGTCCGGTCGAACATTCACCTGCTGACGAAGATGGGTGCGAACGTCACCGTCGCCGGGCCGCCGTCGTTGATCCCGACGGCGATCGAGAAGATGGGCGTCCGCGTGGCGCACTCGCTCGACAAGGCCATCGACGGCGCCGACGTGATCATGATGCTGCGCATCCAGCTCGAGCGGCAGGGGAAGCTCAGCTTCCCGTCGCTCCGCGAGTACTACAACACGTTCGGACTGACCGAGGCGCGGCTGAAAAAGGCCAAGAAGAGCGTCATCGTCATGCATCCGGGACCGATGAATCGTGGCGTCGAGATCGCGAGTGACGTTGCCGACAACCCGGAGCGCTCGGTGATTTTGGAGCAGGTGACGAACGGGGTGGCGGTGCGGATGGCGGTGTTGTATCTGCTGGGAGGAGCGCACCTTGGGGAGTGATGGGGGATTGAGGTTCGAAGTTCGAGGTTCGAGGGAAGAGGGAAGAAGTAATCTTCGGGCTCTCCTCGTCCCGGCTCTCCTCTTACCTCTTCATTCGAACCTCGAACCTCGAACCTCAATCCTCGGTAGGGCGGCGGCGGCGTCATGAACCTCCTCATCACCAACGCCCGCGTCCTCGACCCCTCCCAGTCCCTCGACGCCAATCTCGACATCCTCATCGAGGACGGCCGTATCTCCCGCGTCGACAAAAAGATCAAAGCGAACGTCGACGTCCTCGATGCCGACGGCCTCGTCGTGACGCCGGGCTTCATCGACCTGCATACGCATCTTCGGGAGCCGGGGCACGAGCACAAGGAAACGATCGCCACCGGAACGCGTGCGGCGGTCGCGGGGGGCTACACGGCCGTCTGTGCGATGGCGAACACGCTGCCGCCGAACGACGAGCGGGCGGTGACGGAGATGGTCGTCGCCGAAGCGCGGAGGAATGGCGCGTGCCGCGTCTATCCGATCGGCGCGGTGAGCAAGGGACTGCGCGGCGAGGAGCTGGCGGAGCTTGCGGACCTTCGTACCGCCGGGTGTGTCGGCGTCAGCGACGACGGCAAGCCGGTCTACAACGCGCAACTGATGCGGCGGGCGCTCGAGTACTGCTCGATGCTCGGCATTCCGGTGATCGCGCATGAGGAAGACGCGCAGCTCAACGAAGGCGGCGTCATGCACGAGGGCTACTTCTCGACGCTCCTCGGCATGGGCGGGATCCCGGCGGCCTCGGAAGAGACTCTGGTCGCGCGCGACGTGATCCTGGCGCGGCTGACCAATGCGCACCTTCACATCGCGCACCTCTCGACCGCGGGAGCGATCGAGGCGGTTCGGAACGCCCGGAAGTCGGGCGTGCACGTGACGTGCGAAGTGACGCCGCACCACATCGCGCTGACCGACGAAACAGTGCAGTCATTCTCGACCAACCTGAAGATGAATCCGCCGCTGCGATCGAAGGAGCATCGCGACGCGATCGTCGCCGGGATCGCGGACGGCACGGTCGACGCGATCGCCACGGATCACGCGCCGCATCACTTCGACGAGAAGAACGTCGAATTCGACCTCGCGCCGTTCGGCGTGATCGGGCTCGAAACGGCGTTCGCCGTCTGCTACTCGCAGCTCGTCGCGAAGAAGGTGATCGATCTGGCGCGGCTGGTCGATCTGCTGTCCTGCGGTCCCGCCAGGATTTTCAACCTCCCCGGCGGCACGCTGAAGGCCGGCTCGCTCGGCGATGTCACGCTGATCGACCCATCGGCGAAGAGCACCGTTTCGACACCGTTCGAATCGATGGCGCAAAACTCGCCATTTGTCGGACAGACGCTGCAAGGACGGGTGATGGCAACCGTCGTCGGCGGCGTCCTGAAACACGACTCCCGACTCCCGACTCCCCACTCCCGGCGAAAAAAGCGATGAAGCGCGTCGTGATCGTCGACGACTCCGTCGCGTACGGAGACCTCTGGTCGAACTTCATTCTGGAGCGGTACCCCGACTCCGTGAAGGTCGAGACGTATACGCGTCCGTTCGAGGCGTTGCCGAAAATCGACGATGCGATCGACCTCCTGATCGTCGATCTCGAGATGCCGGGGATGGACGGGAAGAAGTTCGTCGAGTATGCCCGGCAGAAGGGCGTCTCGCCCCGGCGGATCGTCGTGACCTCCTCCCACTCCGCCGACGAGCTCCACGAGCGCTTCCGTATCGGCGAGACGATCGCCGTGATCAACAAGACCGATCCGAAGCAGCAGGAGGCGTTCCTGATGATCCTCGACAGCGTGATGCGACGAAGAGAGGAGAGCGGAGAGCGGAGAGGGGAGTAGGATTTCTCCTCCGCTCTCCCTTCTCCGCTCTCCCCTCTATAATCTCGCCCGTGACGGTTCCAGTCGCACCTCCGGCTCAGGCGGAGCAGCAGCATCAGTTCACGCTGAACGACCTCCTCATCTACATGGCGAAGCAGGAGGCGTCGGATCTCCATCTGAAGCCGATGCGGCCGCCGCTGGTCCGGGTGCGCGGAAAGCTGATCCCCGTCAAGACCGATCCGCTCAAGCCGCCGGACCTGGAGCGCCTGCTCCTGCCGCTGCTCTCGAAACAGCAGCGCGAGAAGTTCGACGCCACGCAGGCGGTCGACTTCGGCTACGGCGTGCCGGGCGTCGCGCGGTTCCGCGCGAACGTCTACATGCAGCGCGGCACCGTCGGCGCGGTCTTCCGCCGCATTCCGATCCAGGTGCAGAACATCGATCAGCTCGAGCTGCCGGAGGCGATCCGCGAGCTGACGCAGATCCCCGACGGCCTCGTGCTCGTCACCGGCCCCACCGGCTCGGGGAAGTCGACGACGCTCGCGGCGATGATCAGCTACATCTCGGACAACGAGCCGCTGCACATCGTCACGATCGAGGACCCGATCGAGTTTCTGTTCATCGACAAGGTCGCGGCGATCTCGCAGCGCGAGGTCGGCACCGACACGCCGAGCTTCAAGGAAGCGCTGCGGAATGCGATGCGCCAGGATCCCGACGTCGTCATGGTCGGCGAGATGCGCGACGTCGAGACGATGCAGACGGTGCTGACGGCCGCCGAGACCGGCCACCTCGTCTTCTCGACGCTGCACACGAACAACGCGGCGCAGACGATCGACCGCATCATCGACGCGTTCCCGCCGGAGCAGCACAAGCAGATCCGCGCGCAACTCGCGCTCGTCCTCCGCGGCATCGTCTCGCTCAAGCTCGTGAAGACGAAGGATGGGCGGCTGACGGCGGCGGTCGAGATCCTCAAGAACTCGCCGCAGATCGCGAAGCTGGTCGAAGAGGGGAACACGAAGGAGATCCTCGAGGCGATCGAGTCGTCGGTCGGCGTGTTCCGGATGCAGTCGATGAATCAGTCGCTCATCGCGCTGCTGGTGCATCAGAAGATCAACTACGAAGACGCGATGGCGCTGTCGAGCGATCCCGACGATCTCTCGCTGAAGCTCCGCAAGCTCTTCCCGCAGATCGAGGAGCGCGTGCGCGCCGGAGGAGACATGGCCCCCAGCTATTCCGATTTCTCCCAGATCACCGAGCTGATGGACATCAAGCGGCTCTATGAAGAGCAGGAAGTGCAGTGGCGCCAGCGGCTCGCCGACAAGGACGAAGAGCTCGAAGGGGTCCGCCACGACGCCGACTTCCTCCGCTCCCAGATGGCGCAGAACCAGGGCGGCGACCGCCAGCGCGACGAAGAGGTCGCCCGCATGCGCGCCGACAACGAGCGTCTCCGCGCCGATGCCCAGGCGAAGATCGGCCAGCTCCAGGAGCGCATCAAGGAGCTGAACCAGAAGTTGATGGCGGGCGGCGCGCCGAAGAAGTAGCGCGTTCTTGAATCAATGGCCACGAAGCCGACCAAAGAGCTGCAGACGTTCCCGAATCCGAATCCGGAGCGCGACTACGAGATCGCGTTCGAGGCGCCGGAGTTCACTTGTCTCTGTCCGATGACGGGACAGCCCGATTTCGCCACGATCCGCATCCGCTACACGCCCGACGCGACATGCGTCGAGCTGAAGTCGCTCAAGCTCTACCTCTGGTCGTACCGCGATGAGGGCGCGTTCCACGAGGCGGTGACGAACCGGATCGCGAACGATCTGATCGCCGCCGTCGATCCTCGGTACCTCGAGGTCGAAGGCGACTTCTACGTGCGCGGCGGCATCTCGACGAAAGTCAAAGTCACGCACCGGAAGGCGTGAGTAGGGAGTCGGGAGTAGGGAGTTGATTCCACTCCCCACTCCCGACTCACGACTCCCGGCCCGCGTCTCTCCGCAGCCGCCACGCGCGGTTGATCCGCTCGACGAACGCCGGCGTCGTTCCCGCGAGCCACTCCGTCAGCAGATCGACGCTGATCTCGTCGAGCGTCTCGACGATGGAGAGGCTCGCCGCCTCCGCAATCCTCGCGATCGGTTTGTCGAGCTCCGCGACGGCACGGGCGGAGCGGGCCAGCGTTCCGGCGATCTCGGGCTCGTGATCCATCGCCATCATCCGCGCGGCGGTGAGCGACAGCAGCACCGCGCCGTTCCAGTTCGACCGGTCCTTCCAGCGCGGCGGCGTGATGAAGTCGCCCATCCCGCGCTCGTGCGCCAGCGCCGCGACATGCCGCTCCGTCGCGATGCGCATCGGATCGAGGTCGGCGTGGAAGAGGAGCTCGTACATCTCCTCCTCGAGCGCAAAGTGCGCCGCGATCGACTGCTTCGCCGCGGGGTCGAGCTCGACCGGAATCGGCGCGAAGAACGCCGCCCCATGCTTCTTCGCGAGATCGGCCACCGCTTCGAGGACGACGAGGTCGGTCGTCGCCGGAAAGATCAGCGGCACCGCGGCGCCCCACCGCGTTCGCCGTTCGCTCGCCTCGGCGAACATCGCGTCGAGCCGCGCGACGTCAGCCGGCCACGCGACGATCACGAGGTCGCACACGAATGTCGGAACGGCGCCCCGCGTCGACGTGAGGACGAGCGCCGGGATGTCGAAGTCGATGCAGAACTCGCACGCTTCCGCTCCGCGCGCGAAGATCTCCTCCGCGATCTCCGCCGCCTCGATCAGCAGCGGCTCGCGGAGGCGCGTCGCGCGCGACAGCTCGTCGCGCACGCGATCGCAGACCGTCACCTCCATCCGCTCCGCCGACGTGGCGAGCAGATCGACGTAGTCGATCGCGATGGGCCGGGCGCGCCGCGGCGAGTAGGGTGCAATCGCCGTGGCGTACCAGAACGGTGGCTCGGGCGCGGCGACGCGTTTGATTCGAAGCGCAGGCGCCTTCTTGTAGAGGATCATCGCGCTTACTTTATCCTCCGCGAAGCGGAGGATCTGGTGCCCACTGGCACGATCGTTCGCGAGCTTGCGCCAGATCCTCCGTCGCTACGCTCCGGAGGATAAATTTGGCCTGTACGGCGCGACGAGGTTGCGGATGTGCTTCGCGACCATGTCGAACTCGAGGTTCACCGCGTCGCCCGGTTTTGCGTCGCCGAGGTTCGTCCGGCGCAGCGTCTCCGGAATGAGGGCGGCACTGAAGCTCGCACCATCGGGCTCGACGACCGTCAGGGACACGCCGTCGACCGCGATCGACCCTTTGCTGACGACCAGTTCGGCGAATTGCGGTGGGTAACTCCAGCGATAGACCGCGAACTCGCCTTCTGTTCCGATCGAGAGGAGCGAGCCGGTGCCGTCGACATGTCCTTGCACGAGGTGCCCGCCGAGGCGATCGCCGAGGGCGAGGGCGCGTTCGACGTTCACGCGGCGTCCGGAGGTGAGGGAGCCGAGGGTCGTGAGCGAGAGCGTCTCGTCCGAGACGTCGGCGATCAGGAAACCCTCTTCCGGCAGCATCGTCAGGCAGACCCCGTTCACGGCGAGACTCTCGCCGCGCACGAACGGCTCCGGGTCGGTCGTCCGCAGCCGGATGCGCGCCCCATTCGAAAGCCGCTCGAAGGAGTCGATGACGCCGGTGTGATGAATGATTCCAGTGAACATTCAGGGATAGGCGGTAATCATCAAGTCGCCGCCCACCATCTCGGCGCGATCAAAACGAAAGCGATAAGCGTCTGTCAACCGGCTCACCGGTTCGCCGCTGAAGATGGACGGCGCCTCGGCGCCGCCGACGATCGCGGGCGCGACGAAGACGATCATCTTCTGCCAGAGCTGGCGGCGGATGAAGTCGGAGTGGACGACCGAGCCGCCTTCGACGATGAGCGAATGGATACCGCGCGTATAGAGATCCGCGAGCAGCTCTTCGAGGTCGATGGCGTCGGTAACGTGCAACGTGGCGCCGCCGTCGGTGAGCACATGCGAGTTGGAGGGTACGGAGCGATCGCGGTCGAGAATCACGCGTGTCCACAGCGTGGGCGACCATTGCAGGCGGCGGGTGAGGTGGGGGTCATCCGCGGCGACGGTGCCGCCGCCGACGAGGATCGCGTCGTACTCTTCGCGCAGTTCCAGGCTGCGGTTGCGCGCCGCGTCGCCGGTGATCCAGCGGCTGTCGCGCGTCACCGTCGCCAGCTTTCCGTCGAGCGTCATTGCTGCCTTCAGCAGGACGAACGGCCGCTTCTTCGTCACCGACCAGACGAATCGTTCGTTGAGTTTTTGCGCTTCTTCTTCACAGACTCCGGTGGTCACCGGGATGCCGGCTGCTTCGATGCGCTCGATCCCGCGGCCGTCGACGACGTCATGCGGATCGCGCATCGCCACGACCACGCGTGCCACGCGCGACGCGATCACCGCGTCGGCGCACGGCGGCGTCCGGCCATGATGCGAGCAGGGTTCGAGCGTCACGTAGAGAGTCGCGCCATGCGGGTCGCTGCAGTTCCGGAGCGCCTCGACCTCGGCGTGCGCTTCCCCGGCGCGGCGGTGGAACCCCTCCGCGATGATCTGATCGTCGCGGACGATCACGCATCCAACCATCGGGTTCGGACTGGTCGAGTACCGCCCTTGCGCCGCCAGTTCCAGCGCGCGCCGCATGAAAAGCTCGTCGTTCACGATGCGATTCTATGAAAAGGGCCGGCTGAGAGCCGGCCCTTACACAGATTGCGTGATGAAGAGGCTATTTCGCGGGCACCTGCATCGTGCGGTAGCCGGACACCGGTTTGCCGTTGCGCGTCGGAGTGCTGACGTACACGCGGATCCAGTCACCCGGCTTGAGGGAGTCGACCACGTTGCGGAACTGCGACGCGTTCGCGATCTTTGTCCCCTGCACTTCGCTGATGACGTCCCCTTCGCTGATCCCGACTTCGCCGGCCGGCGAGACATCCTTGACGCTCGTGACGACCACGCCCGACACGTTGTCGGGGAGGCTGTACTGCGTGCGCATTTCGGCGCTGATGTCGGTAACCGAAAGGCCGAGGCGGTTGCGCGACGGCTCGTTCGCCGTCGGAGTGCTCTCCGTCTCCTCGGTGCCGTCCGGCGGACGGGTGGCGGTCTTCGCCGTCATGATCTCGTGCTGGCCGTTGCGGATGACGCCGACCTTCACGGTCGATCCGACCGGCAGATAGGAGATGTAGTCGATCAGCTCGCGGTTGTTGCGAATCGGCTTGCCGTCGATGTCCACGATGATGTCGCCGTGCTGGATGCCGGCCTTCTCGGCGGGCGCCCCCGGCTCGGTGCTCTCGACTTCAGCGCCGCGCGCCTCGGAGAGGTGCAGCGCCTTCGCCGTGTTCTCGCTGACGTCGGTGATCGACATGCCGAGGTAGCCGCGGACGACCTTCCCCTGCTTGAGCTGCGAGAGGAGGCGCTTGGCGGTGTTGATCGGCGTGGCGAATCCGAGGCCCTGCGCGCCGCCGGCACGGATCGCGGTGTTGATGCCGACGACCTCGCCGTTGATGTTCAGGAGCGGACCGCCGGAGTTGCCGAAGTTGATCGCGGCGTCGGTCTGGATGAAGTTCTCGAACGAACGGGTCTGCTCGGACAGATTGAGCGAGCGCCCTTTCGCCGAGATGACGCCGAC
>DASXIH010000358.1:0-10034 GCA_036498125.1 Thermoanaerobaculia bacterium | reverse complement strand
CGCAGGCTGGAAGCCTGCGCTACACGAGGGAGGTGCTCTTCCGTCATCGCAAAGACTCCAAGTACGCCAGCAGGTCCTGCAGGTCGTTCCCGGTGATCTGGTTTGGCGGCATGGCGGTCCCTGGTTTGATCGCCGGCGCGTTCACGATCCAGCCGCCGAGGTTTCCCTTGGTGTTCAGGAGCTCGCCGGCGGCGAGGGTCGGGCGGGTGGCGAGGTGGGTGAGGTCGGGGCCGATGGTGGCGTAGGCGTCGACGCCGGTGATGGCGTGGCAGTTGACGCAGGGGAGTGAGAGGAAGACGTCGCGGCCGTGGCGCTGCTCGGGCGTGATCGGATCGTTCGCGGGCGTCTGCTGATGGCTCTTCCACTGCTGGTACTTCTCGTTCGACTCGGCGACGACGACGAGCGCCATGTGCGCGTGCTGCAGTCCGCAGAACTCGGCGCACTGGGAGCGGAAGACGCCGGGACGATCGGCTTCGATCCAGAGTTTGTTGACGCGGCCGGGGATGAGGTCGCGCTTGCCGTTGAGGTTCGGGATCCAGAGCGAGTGGATGACGTCGCGCGTGGCGAGGCGGAGGAGGACGGCCCGGTGCAGCGGGATGTGGATCTCATTCGCGGTCTTGAACGACTTGTCGGGCTCTTGATCCGGGTACTGCACTTCCCACCACCACTGGTGTCCCGTGACGTCGATCTCGATCGCGTCCGGCTTCTTGTCGCCGTAGGTGCCGACGGCGCTGCCGGTGGCGACGCTCGCGACGAGGAGTCCGATGAGCGTGAGGGTGGTGAGCCCGATGGCGACGCCGACCGTGATCGAGTGGGGCCGCTCCTCCGTGTCGCTGATCCGCGGCGCCGCGTTTTTGTGCGAGCGCCAGACGGCGACGAACATCCAGAGGATGACGATGACGTAGACCGCCGTGAGCACGACCATGTAGCCGTTCCAGAGCGATCCGATCCGGCTCGCCTCGATGCCCGCGGGATGGAGCGCGTTCTGGATCACTCCTCCGCCTTCTTCGCCTGCATCGCATCGGCGCGCGCCGGCGTCGCGTTCTGCGGCTCGAGGTTGGATAGGGAGCGAACGTACGTGACGAGCTGCCAGATCTGGTAGTCGTCGAGGTGGCCGCCGAAAGACGGCATGCCGTTCGGGCGCCCTTCTGAGATCGACTCGTAGATGTTGGCCGGTGAGCTACCGTAGATCCACTCGTCGTCCATCAGCGGCGGACCGATGTTGCCGCCGCCGTGCGAATGGCACCCACTGCAGTTCTGCTGATCGAAGAGCTGCTGGCCCTGGCTGATGGCGTATGCGTTTCCTTCGTACGGGTTCTTGAGCGCCGTGCGTGCGAGCAGCTTCGCTCCCGGCTGGTTGTTTCCTTCGCGGATGGGAACCACCCGCTGCGCTTCGGAGGCGCTGGCGACGATGGATCGGGTCTCGCGGTGGCAGGCGAGAGCGCAGAGGGCAGAGAGCAGAGCGCAGAGGAGGACGCGCAGACAGGAATGTCTGCGCTCCACGGGTCTGCGCTCGACGTGGAGCGCAGACATTCTTGTCTGCGCCCGCTCAAACACGCGGCACCCCATTCGCGTCGAGGATGCGGTCGATCTCGGAACGCCGCCGCTCGATCTCGGCGTCGAGGCGGTCGCGGAGTCTGGTGTCGCCGCGGCGGACGCCCATGGAGATGTCGAAGACGAAGGGGAGGAAGGGTGGGTCGATCTGCGGTGAGACCGGGGTGATCTCGAGGCCTTTGGCGTAGTAGCCGGCTTGCGGTCCCCAGACGATGGCGACGTCGACGTCGCCCTTCGCGACACCGTCGACGATCGTTTTCGCGCCGCCGTCCGCGACCGGGTAGCCGCGCATGTTGTCGATCAGGTGACGCGATGCGAGCGCTTGAACGGCGGGCGTGTCGCCGGCCGCGATCTGCACGCCGATGTTCATCGACTTCAGCTTCGCGTCATCGAGTGAGGTGATCCCGGCGTGCCGCGAGACGAAGACGTAGCTCGACCGGTAGTAGGGAACGGTGGGAGAGGCGAGCTCGTAATTCGAGGGCACGCCGATGATGACGTCGCATGCGCCGCGCCCGAGGGTGTTGCGCACGAAGCCCATGCGCTGGGGGAGCCAGGTGTATTCGAGGCGTTCATTGAAATCGCGCGCGACCAGCTCGGCGATCTTGTTTTCGAACCCCGCGCCGTCGGCGCTGGAGAAGGGGAGGTTCGCGGGATCTGAACAGACGCGGAACGGGTGACTGGTGACTGGTGATTGGTGACTCGCAGGCGTTTGAGCGCAGCCCGCCAGAGCGAAGCCAGTAACCAGTAACCAGTAACCAGTGACCAGTCTCATGGCAGTGCGAACGTGTAAAGCATCCCGCCGCGCGTCGTGGCGGACGGCAGGTCGCGCATGGCGTTGACGAAGCCGGTGGCGGCGGTGCCGTCGCGGGAGTCGAGCTGGCCGGAGACGATGGCGCCGGCCCAGCCGCCGACGCCGGAGAGGATGCTGACGTACTGCTTGCCGTCGGGGCCGCGGAAGGTGACCGGTTGGCCGATGATGCCGCTGCCGGTCTTGAACTGCCAGAGCAGCTGGCCGCTTCGGGCGTCGACGGCTTTGAACCAGCCGTCCATCGTCCCGTAGAAGACGACGTTGCCGGCGGTGGCCAATGCGCCGCTCCAGAGGGGGAAGTTCTCCTTGATGCTCCAGATCTTGGTCGCGTGGACCGGATCCCATGCGTCGAATTCGCCGCGGTAGCCGCCGGGGCCGGGGTACATCTTCACGTTGGCGCCGACGTACGGCGTTCCCTTGATGTAATTCGCGGAGACGCCCTCCTCGTCTTCGCAGAGGTTCGAGTGCGGGACGTAGAGCATCCCGGTCATGGGCGAGTACGCGCTCGGCTCCCAATCCTTCGCGCCGGGAGCGGGAGGACAGATGTCGCGGACGACGCGGTTGTAACCGGGGGCCTTGCCGTCGACGCGGAGGAGGCGACCCGTCTTCAGGTCGACGCCTTTGGTGATCGTGTTGTAGGCGTACGGCGTGGCGGAGAGGACCTGCCCGTTCGTCCGGTCCATGACGTAGATGTAGCCGTTGCGCTCGGGACGGACGAGAACGTGCCGCGTCTGGCCTCCGATCGGGAGGTCGAGGAGGAGGATCTCGTTGACGCCGTCATGGTCGTAGAGATCGTGCGGCGTCAGTTGGTAGAACCAGACCGCCTCGCCGGTGTCAGGCTTGCGCGCGAAGATGCCGCACGTCCACTTGTTGTCGCCCGGCCGCGCCTCGGGGTTCCAGGGACCGGGGTTCGCCGTGCCGTAATAGATGAGGTCGAGCTGCGGGTCGTAGGAGATCCAGCCCCAGACCGTGCCGCCCCCGATCTTCCAGGCGTCGGGCGGCCACGATTTGACGCCGAGGTCGGAGCCCTGGTCCATGGCGTAGAAGGGGTGGAAGCTCGGGCCGATGAGGCAGTCTTTGTCGGGACCGGTGCTCCAGGCGCGCCAGACGAGTTTCCCGGATTCCGTGTCGAGGGCCGTGAGCCAGCCGCGGACGCCGAACTCGCCGCCGCTGTTCCCGACGAGGACCTTGTTCCTGACGACGAGCGGCGCCATGGTGATCGACTCGCCGCGGTTCGGGTCGGCGAGCTGGGTCGTCCAGACTTCCTGACCGTTCTCGGCGTTGACGGCGCAGGTGCGGCCGTCGAGGGTATTGAAGAAGATCTTCCCGTTCGCGTAGGCGCAGCCGCGGTTCACCCAGTCGCAGCAGGCGACGCCTTTCGCCGAGTTGTTCGGCTGTTTCGGCTTGTAGTTCCACTTCGCCGGCGCGCCGGGTTTGGTGAGATCGAGGGCGTAGAGGGTGTTCGGGAACGGCGAGACGACGTACATCGTGTCGTTTACGACCAGCGGCGCCGCCTCTTCGCCGCGGTCGTTCGCCATGGAGAACGTCCAGGCGACCTTGAGGCTCGCGACGTTCGCGGTGTTGATCTGGTTTAGGGCCGAGAAGCGGGTGGAGGCGTAGTTCTTCGCCGGCATCACCCACTGGCCGTCGTCGTTCTGGAGCGACGCGAGGTTGGTCACGACCCTTGGGGCGGGGGAGAGCTTCTCGAGGTAGGGGAAAGTCTTCTGGTTGACGCCGTGTTTCGCGCGGCAGGCGAGGGCGAACGCGAGAAGGAGCGTTGCTTTGGCTCCCAATCGTCTGGGTTGCACGTTTTGCGCGTAGTGCGAAACGTGCGCCAAAATCGTTGCGTCGGCGCGCATTTTGCTTGAGCGCGGCCCGTGGCTTCAGACAAGGGGCGTGTGCTCGTGGTGGACGACGAGGCGGCGATTCGGGCCCTGGTCGCCAAGATCATCGAGCGGGCGGGGTTCGACGTCGACACGGCGCGGGACGGCAAGGAGGCGATCGAGAAGCTGCACACCAGCGAATACGACGTCCTCGTGATCGATCTCATGATGCCGAACATCGACGGCTACGGCGTGGTCGACTTCCTCCGCGAGCGCGGCGGGCCGCAGCCGGCCGTCATCCTCGTCACTGCCGCCGACTCCGCCGCCGTCCGGAGGATGGATGGCGCGTTCGTCCATTCCGTCCTGCGCAAACCGTTCGACATCGACGTCCTGGCGGATCTCATCAGTGCCGCCGCGCAGACGATGCGCCGGGAGCACGAGGGCGAGGGGCACGTGCTGCCGTTTCCCGAACGCGAAGTGTGCTAGCCCGTGGCTCGCGAATTGCTTCGTGAGAAATTGCAATAACTGCAATTCAAATCCGCTGAGCCACGGAGGAAGCGCTTGCAATACACGATTGAGGCGCGACAGCTCACGAGCGAGTCGAGGCAGCACACACCAGCCGGAGACGGTACGCGGAGAGTGACGCTGGAAGCCCGCGACGAAGGGGACGCCATCTCTCAGTTCGTCCTTCGCAACGAGTCGGAACTGGTGAGTTTTCAGCCGCTTCGCGGGCGTGAGTCGATCGCTACGGTGAAGAAGGACGACAGCATGTACCTGGTGAGGGTTTACACCGACTGAAACGGATGTATCTTGTAGTTCGTGTCCAGAGTCGACGCCCCGGGACGACGTTGGAGCGCTCTGGTCGTCGATGACGACCCCGGGATTCAGGGGCTCTTCACGACTCTGCTGGCGCGCAACGGCTTCTCGGTCGATTGCGCGCCGAACGGCCGCCAGGCGTTCGAATATCTCCGCCGCGGCTCGTACGCGGTAATCCTCCTCGATCTGATGATGCCCGAGGTCAATGGCTTCGAGTTGATCGAGCGCATCGAGCGCACCTCTCCCGCACTCCTCGGCCGCGTCATCGTCATGACCGGCGCCTCGCAGCGCATCCTCGAAGACTTCCACCCGACCCGGATCTGGGGACTCATCCGCAAGCCATTCGACATCGACGACTTCCTCACGAGCGTCGTGGCGTGCGCGCAGGGAGAGAGCGCCGCTCCTTGTACACTGCGCGGCGCATGAGCGCCGTATACGCGCTGTCCGCTTTTCTGATGACTCTTGCCGGAGGGGCGTTCGCGTTCCGGTACCGGCGGTATCTCGAGTACATCATGGCGTTCTCGGCGGGGCTGCTGATCGGGGTGGCGTTCCTCGATCTGATCCCTGAGGTCGTCAGCGTGGCGGCCGAGCGGCACCTCGACGTCCGGCAGCTGATGATCACGCTGGTCCTCGGCTTCCTCGCCATCTTCCTGCTCGAGAAGCTGACGATCATCCACAGCGAGAAAGCGCATGACGCGCCGGGACATCACCATCATGTCGGCGTCGTCGGCGCGGCGGGGCTGTCGTTTCACAGCTTCCTCGACGGTCTCGCGATCGGCGTCGGATTTCAGGCCGGCTTCAAGGTCGGCATCATCGTGCTGCTCGCGGTCGTGGCGCATGACTTCGCCGACGGGCTGAACACCGTCACGTTCATGCTCGCCGCCCGCAACAGCTTGTGGCGCACCGGAACGCTGCTCGTGATCGATGCCGTGGCTCCCGTGGTCGGTGCGCTGATCGCCAGCGTGATCGTGATCGACCCGCGGGTCATCGCATTCCAGCTCGCCTTCTTCGCCGGCTTTCTCCTCTACCTCGGCGCCAGCGATCTCCTCCCGCACGTCCACCTCCGCCCGCGCGCCGTTCTCGTGGCGTCGACGGTCGGAGGTCTGTTTACGTCGGGTTTGCTGGTGTGGGCGATCGATTCGGCGCGTGTGTAGGGTGCGGCTCTCAGCCGCACCATGGGCCGGCTAAGAGCCGGCCCCTACAGCGTCCGGGAACGAGTTCACCTTGTTCGGGATCGGCTTGAGGGTCTTGAGGTAGTCGTAAATGGCGCCGAGGTCGTCTTCGCTCATGTGGGAGAAGGGGAGCCACGGCATGATCGTGTTGCGGCCGGGCTGCGCGTCGGGCGCGTTGGAGGCTTTCATCGCTTCGAACGCTTTGAAGCGGCCGATGAACTCTTCGCGGGTGGCGCGGCCGAGGTACGACGAAGCGTCGGGCGTGAGGTTCGGGGTGATGTTGCGGCCCCACGGTCCGATCATCTGCCAGCCGCCGGAGAGCATCTTCGCTTCGATCAGGTTGTTCTTGTCGTCGTGCGGCGAGTGGCACTCGATGCAGCCGCCGATGCGGACGAGATAGCCGCCGTACTTGAGATGGTCGGTTTTCGGATCGGGGGCGCTGACGGGACCCGGCAGCGGCTGCGGCGCGAATTTGACGAAGAGGTTGACGGGGAAGTCGATGTGCTTGTCCGGCACGCCGCGGTGGACCGGCTTGAGGGTGCGGAGATAGACGACGACCGACTTCGCGTCTTCGTCGCCCATGTAGCGGAAGTGCTGATACGGCATCATCGGGAAGAGCGCCTCGCCTTTGCGGTCGACGCCCTCACGGAACGCGCGGAGGATCTCGCCGTCGGTCCACTTGCCGAGGCCGAAATCGGGGTCGGAGGTGATGTTCTGCGCCGCGACGACGCCGGGGAACCCGAGCTTCTTGTCGAAGACGAATCCGCCTTCGCCTTCGGTGCCCGGCTTCACCGGGAAGCCGTACTTCACGGTGTGGTCGGAGTGGCAACCCGTGCAGTCGGAGACGTGCTCGACGAGATACTCGCCGCGGGCGAGGCGGGCGGGAGTCGCTTCGATTTTCTCAGCGGAGGCAGGACGCGCGGCGGGCTTGCGGATCGTCAGCCACGAAACGACGCCGATGACGAACACAACGATGACCAGGGCAAGACCGCCGACGATCTTGAGGAACGTCTTCATGTGTGGGCTCTCTCCGTTGGAACGATTTTGTGTCGAGGAGGATCGCATGTTTTGCAGGCGAACGAAAGCATGCGCATCCGTGTTTACATACGGCGATGGCGACGTTCCGGATCACCCTGCCCGGCGACTACACGCCGCGGTACGCGCTGCGCTACATGTCGCGCGATCCGGAGAGCGTGAGCGAGCGCGGCGATGCGACGTCGTTCGCGAAGGCGCTGCTGGTGGATGGCAAGCCTGTGGTGGTCCGCGTCGATTTCGCGAATGGTCATGCGCGCATTTCGAGCGAGGCGTCCCGCGCCGCTGTCGAACCCACCGTCCTCCGGCTCCTCGGACTGCCGTTCGATCCGTCGCCGTTCGAGGCGAAGCATCGGAAGCTGGTCGGTCCGCGGCGCGGGATGCGCGTCCCGCAGACGGCGACGGTGTTCGAGTCGATCGTCTGGGCGATCTGCGGACAGCAGGTGAATCTCGCGTTCGCGTACAAGCTGCGGCGCGCCGTGATCGAGCTGGCCGGGAAGCAGGTCGGCGGCATGCGCGCGCACCCCGATCCGGCAGCCGTCGCTCAACTCGACTACGAAGACCTGACGCGCCGCCAGTTCTCACGCCGCAAGGCGGAGTACCTCATCGACGTCGCACGCAGCCAAACCGACTTCGAGTCCCTCCGCCAACTCCCCACTCCCGACTCCCTACTCACGATCCGCGGCTTCGGCATCTGGTCAGCCAACTACGTCCTGATGCGCGGCTGCGGATCGGCCGACTGCGTCCCGGTCGGCGACAGCGGATTGACGTCGTCGCTCCAGGAGTTCTACAGACTCGAAACGCGTCCGGACGCCGGGAAGACGGTCGCGCTGATGAAGCGCTTCGCGCCGTACCGCAGCCTTGCAACCTTTCACTTCTGGATGAGGAAATCAGATGCCGGTTATTGACAGCCCGGTGGGACCGCTGACGATTCGCGTGAATGACGACGGCGCGCTGGAGGAGATCCGCTTCGGTGACGTAGGACGGGCTTCAGCCCGTCCAGGCGGGCTGAAGCCCGCCCTACGTTCCGTCATCGATCAGCTGAACGAGTACTTCGCCGGGAAGCGCCGCGAGTTCGATCTTCCGCTCGCGCCGCGCGGCACGCCGTTCCAGCTCGCGTGCTGGAACGAGCTGCAGCGGATCGCGTACGGCAGCACGATCAGCTACTCCGAGCTGGCGCGGCGGATCGCGAAGCCGGACGCCGTACGCGCGGTCGGTGCGGCGAACGGCGCGAATCCGATCCCGATCATCATTCCGTGTCACCGCGTCATCGGCGCGAACGGCACGCTCACCGGCTACGGCGGCGGGCTGCACATCAAGCGCGCGCTCCTCGCCATCGAACAGCCGCAACGAACGCTCCTGGAGACCGTCTGATGCTCGCACTCCTGCTCGCGACGACTCTGATCACGAAGGTTCAGACGCAGTACGACACGGCGCACGCGAAGCAGCTCGTTCCGATGCTGCAGGAGGTGCTGCACTTCCGGACGTACGAGCACAACGACGAGGCGCGCGCCCAGCAGCAGGAGTGGGTGATGCACGCCGCGCAGTCGCTCGGCCTGGAGGCGCACAATGCCGGTCTCGTCACGGAGGTCGAGCTCCCCGCCTCCGATCCGAACGCCCCGGTCCTCGGTCTGATGGTTCACGGCGACGTGGTGCCGGTCGACGAAGACGCCTGGACGTTCCCGCCGTTCGGCGGCAAGGCGGACGATCAGTTCGTCTACGGACGGGGCGCCGCCGACGACAAGGGGCCGCTCGTCCAGGCGCTGCTCGCGATGGCGTCGCTACGCGAGAGCGGCGTGCCGCGGACGCACACCGTGCGGCTGCTCGTCGGCAGCGACGAGGAGTCGACGAACCTCGACATCGCCGACTACCTGAAGACGCACAAAGCACCCGACTACTCGCTCGTGCTCGACTCCGAGTTCCCGGTCGTGGTCGGCGAGAAGGCGTGGAACTCGCTGACCGTGACGGCGCCGCTTGCCGAGCGGGGGACGAACACGTTCCCGTACACGGTGACGAAGCTCGATGCGGGACTCGCGACGAGCATCGTTCCCGATTACGCGAAGATCGATCTCGCGTGGCACGGCGGAGAAGCGGACTGGGATCCGCTCGTCGCGAAGCTGAAGGCGGTGAAGTTGCCGGAGGGGACGCGTCTCGCAGCCAATGCCTCGAAGGACGTGCTGCACGTGGCCGTCTACGGCAAGTCGGCGCATGCGGGTGTGAACATCACCGGCGGCCGGAACGCGCTCGTCGCGCTGGCAATCGCGATGAACGGCCTGCTCCCCGTGGGGGGCGCGAATGATCTCCTCAGGTTCGCCCGCACCGCCGGCTCGGACCTCTACGGCTCCGGCCTCCGCATCACAGATCACGATCCGCTCTGGGGCCGCTATGCGGTGAACGTCGCGACGATCAAGCTCGCGGATGATCCGAGTCAGTCGACGCTGACGATCAACGTCCGCAGCACGCCGCCGCGCACGGGGGCTCAGCTGCAGAAGCACCTCGCCGATTTCGTGCAAGCGTTCAACGCGAAGCACGGCTCGTCGCTCGTCGCCGGCGGGTTCTACGGCGATACGGTGCTCGGCTTCGATCCGCGGTCGAAGATCGTGAAGCGGCTCCTTGGCGATTACGCGGCCGCGACCGGCGCACCGGCGAAGCCGGCAATCTCCGGCGGCGGGACGTACGCGAAACGCCTCCCGAACGCGATCGCCTTCGGCATGTGGTTCCCCGGCAAGCCGTATCCGGGTCACGACGTCGACGAGAAAGTACCGATCGCCGATCTCGAGCGTGGCGAGAAGGTGCTGATCTACACGCTGACCGACATCGCGACCGGGC
>DASXIH010000357.1:0-12419 GCA_036498125.1 Thermoanaerobaculia bacterium | reverse complement strand
GGCGCCGGTTCGCGGAGTCGTAGTCCCAGCGCGGGTCACCCGCGGCGACGCTCACGCCGGTTGTCTCCCGAGGATTCGCCGCTTCACCGCTCCGGCAATGCGCCGCAGCGTCAGGTTTCTGAAACGCGCGAGCTCGATCTTGATCGTCATCGGTGCCACGCGGAATGGCAGCTGCGGTATGCGGAGGAGCGTCCAGAGGAGGCTGTACCCGCGGCGTTTCGGCGCACAGCGTTGGTAGATCTCGTCGAGATCATCGCACGTGCGGCGCAGCGTGAACCGCTCCATCATCCATCGGCGTCCGTTGGCGCCGAGGGTCGCGGCGAATGCGCGGTCGCGCAGAAGGCGGAGGATCGCCTCGCTCAACGCTGCGGGGTCGCTGTGCGGCACCAGAAGGCCGGTCTTCTCGTGAAGCACCGAGTCGGTGAAGCCGCCCACGCGCGTCACGACCATGGGCCGCTCCATCAGCAGCCCTTCGATGCTCCCGCCGAGGTTCTCGGTGAGCGAGCACTGCAACGCGATATCGAAGGCGGCGAGAGTGTCGGGGATGTCGCTCCGCTCTCCCGCGAAGATGACGGCGTCCTGCAGGCCCATATCGGCGACCATCTGCCGGAGCTCTTGTTCGTATTCGAGGCCGGGCGGCAGCCAGCCTTTGCCGACGAGGACGAACTTCGCGTTCGGGAACTCCGCGAGCACGCGCGGGATCGCCTCGAACAGCACGTCGTGTCCCTTCGCGCCGCGGCCGATCATGAACGGCGGCGTCATGAACTGGTTTCTGTTCGGCGCGTAAAAGTACGCAACCATTCCGATCACGGGAGTGTCGGCGGCGATCCCGAGCTCATGCCGCAACTTCGTGCGTGATGCGGTCGCCGGATCGAATGCCGTTTCGTCGACGCCGTAAAAGGTCATCTCGACTTTGCCGTTCGCGATGTTGCGTTCGCGATAGAGCGTGCGGGTCTTCTCGCACGTTGCGATGACGCGAGTGTCGGCCCACGCGGTCGCCGCCTCGATGTCGGAGAGGTACGGCGACTCGAGAAACAGCGGGCTCGGAATCATCGAAAAACGCATCGGGGCGTCGGCGAGCCACGAGGAGAGCCGGCCGATGACGATCGAAGGAAAGAGGTGGTACATCACGACGTCGGCGCGGAGCTCGCGAAGGTACCGCGCCACGGCGAACACCCGCTTCCCCGCATCGATGCTGCTGCCGCGATCGGAGAGGCCGAGGTACATCGTGTCGTACGGAATCCCCTCGCGCTCGAGCGCCGGCGCGATGGTGCCGTCGCTGCTGGCGATCACGGCGCGGACGTCATGCCCGCGGCGTTTCTGCTCTTTGAGGATTCCGATGAGCCATGGGGCGCCGTTGGGCGTTCCGGCGAGGTGGACGATTCGAAGGGACATTCCTGGGACGGGTATTCTAGCCGCGCAACGAGATTCACTCTTTACAAGCTCAACTGCGTTATTTACACTGTCGTCCGTCCCTAGGTCATGAACTACTCACCTGTGCGCAGTGCGGGGGTCGGCAGCGCGAAACTGCTGAGCGGATTCGTCTTCCTTCTCTTCTCCGGATGCGCCGTGCTCCCGCAGACCGTCGTCGTACCAGCCCAGCCTACCGCCGCAGCCTCTCTCCCCTCGGACGAAGACGACTTTCCGCAACTGATCGCCCAGCTTCGATCCGATCTGAACCGCTTCAACTCCCGCGAGATCGCCCGCGTGCCGACGATCAGCCCCGAGAAGCAGACGGCGAAAGCGCGCGATCACGAGTTCGCCGAGCGCGCGAAGGCGCTCTTTGCCCCGCTCTCCGGCAAAGGACTCGAGATGCCGGTCGTCGGCGTCCACACGTACGACCTCGACGACTCGTGGCACGCGCCGCGCGATGGCGGCGTCCGGGTTCACAAGGGAATCGACATCTTCGCGAAGAAGGGAACGCCGGTCGTCGCCGTGATGGACGGCATCGTCAGCTACATCGGCGATCAGCCGAAGGGCGGCCATTGCATCTGGCTGACGACCGAAAGCGGCACCGCCTTCTATTACGCTCACCTCGACCGCTGGGCCGCCGGCCTCTACGAAGGGATGGAAGTCCAGCAGGGCGATCTGCTCGGATACGTCGGCAATACCGGCAACGCGATCCACACCCCCTCCCATCTCCACTTCGGGATCAACCAGAACGACGAGATGGTGAACCCCTACCCCGTCCTCACCCGCGCCGCAGCCGTCCAGCAGGCCCGCACCCACGTGGAGCTTGGCGGCGGCACTTTCGGCACGCGATAATCCCCGGAGAGGCGGGTGCCCTCACCCGCCGGCGCGGCGTTAGCCGCGCTATCGCGCGGCCGGGCGGACGAGGGCGTCCGCCCCTCCCAGAGGCTGGTGAACCAGTCCCAGCTCGCGCATCGGTTCGAGGACGAATTCACGTTCGCGGTAGCGCGGGTGCGGGAGTGTGAGCTCGCGCGACCGGCGGCGGTTGGCGCTGTGGAGGATGAGATCGAGGTCGATCGTGCGCGGGGCGTTGCGGTACGGGCGGCGGCGGCCGAGGAGTGTTTCGATTCGTTGGAGCTCGCGGAGCACGGCTTCGGGCGAGAGGTCGGTGTAGCCGGCGATGACGGCGTTCAGGTAGCGCGGCGGAGGGGCATCGACAGGCTCGGTCTCACGAATGCTGCTGACGCGGACGACGTGAATGACGTGGCGCAGCTCCTCGATCGCCGCACGGAGGTACCACTCGCGATTGCCGAGGTTCGAGCCGAGGGAGATGACGACGGTCGCGGACACTAGTCGTCGGAGACGTCGATCTCGTTCGGGAGCTCGTTCACATCCGACTCGGAGCGCGGGAAATAGGCGCCCAGATGCTCGCCCGCGGCGCCGATCGCCTCGACGATGCCATCGGTGAACTCCTCCGCCTTGAAGCGGATGGTCAGCTTCGCGATGACGTCGTCCCAGAATCCGGCAGGGACCTTCTCGTTGATCCCGCTGTCGCCGAGGATCGTGAACTGACGGTCCTCGCTGGCGATGAAGAGCAGCACGCCGTTGCGCGCGGCAGTCTTCGTCATGCCGAGGCGCTCGAACGTGCGCTCGGCGAGATTGCGGATGTCGGTTGCGCCGACGCGCTTCTGGATGTGCACGCGGATCTCGCCCGACGTCTGCAGCTCCGCGTCGCCGATCGCGTTGACGATCCGGTGCTCATCGAGCGCGCTGAGGAACTCTTCGTGCGTCATCACCAGCCTCCCGATGCTCCGCCGCCGCCGAAACCACCGCCGCCGCCGGAGAAGCCTCCCCCGCCACCGCCGAATCCGCCGCCGCCGAACCCTCCGCCGCCGAATGTCGTCCCGCGTCCGCCGCCGCCGAGGAAGAACATCGGCCAGAAGCAGCCGCCGCAGCCGGGACCGCGCGGCAGGAAGAGGCGCGGCAGGATGAAGAGAGCGAAGACGATGATGAAGAGGATGATCACAGGCGGGAAGGTCCCCGATCGATTGGACGGTCCGTGTTGCGACGACGAGGCCCCGCCGTTGACCGGAGGCCGCGCCGGCTCTTCGCCGCGGATCTTCGCCATGAGCGCGTCCGTCGCGGCGTTCAGGCCGCCCGCGTAGTCACCCTGTCTGAAGTGCGGCGTCAGATCGTTGCGCAGGACGTCGGACGAGAACGCGTCCGTCACCGCGCCTTCGAGACCGTAGCCGACCTCGACGCGCGCCTTCCGCTCCTGGACGAAGACGAAGAGGATCAGGCCGTTGTCGTACTTCTTGTTGCCGACCTTCCACTTCTCGGCGCAGCGGATGGTGAAGTCTTCGAGAGGATCGCCGTCGAGCGACTTGAAGACGTAGACGATGACCTGCGCGCCCGACGACTGCTCGAACGCGCGCAGCTTCTCGTTCAGCGCCGCGGCATCGGATGCCGGGACGAGGCTCGCTTCATCCGTGAACCACTGCGTGGGAGCAGGCGGCGGCTCTTTGGCGAGAGCGGGCGCAGCGAGGGTCGCTAGGAGGAGAAGCGCGGCGGCAAAACGAAACGGGCGCACCGGAGTGCGCCCTTAGTGTGTTGCCGTTGCGGGCTGGTTGCCGAAGTTGAAGTTGACGGACGGCGCCTGACTGCTTCCGGCGACGCCTTTGAAGTACGCCTTCGCGTGGAAGCCGCTCATGCTGGCGACCATCGAGGCGGGGAAGCGGCGGATGCCGACGTTGTACTGCTTCGCCGCGTCGTTGTAGCGCTGGCGCTCGACGGCGATGCGGTTCTCCGTTCCTTCGAGCTGTGACTGCAGCTCGAGGAAGTTCTGGTTCGACTTCAGCTCCGGATACCGCTCGACGACGACCAGCAGGCGTGACAGTGCGCTCGTCAGCCCCTGTTGGGCGTTCGCGAACTGCTCCATCTGCGCCTCGTTGTTCGGCAGCGCCGACTGCGCGCCAGGAGGTCCGGACGGCGCCGCGACCTGTCCGACGCGCGCGCGTGCGTTGACGACTTCGACGAGGGTCGACTTCTCGAAATTCGCGGCGCCCTGAACGGTGCTCACGAGGTTCGGGATGAGGTCGAAGCGCCGCTGGTACTGGCTCTCGACCTGCGCCCACTGCTGATTCACGCCCTCATCGAGCGTGACGAGGTTGTTGCGAACACCGATGAACCACGCCCCGCAAATGATGACCGCGAGAATGAGCGCCCCGAGACAACCGAGCAGCGCGATGCGCATTAGTACTCCTCTTCTTCCTCTTCTTCTTCCTCTTCGCGGTCGTCGGCGACGATCTCTTCGTCTTCTTCCTCGCCGCTCGCCGGAGCGGCCTCGCCCTCAGCGGCGAAGTCGTTGTCTTCCGCCTCTTCGACCGGCGGCGGGGGAGCGGCGGCGGCCGCGGCGCGGCGGCTGCGCGTCGGCGTCACGACCGGCGCTTCATCCGCGTCGCGCTGATCGGCGCCGCACTTCGGGCACATCGGCTCCGGTTTCCCGAGGTCGTAGAACTTCGTATGGCAGCTATAGCAGGTGTACTTCTTTCCGAGCTCTGGCATTGAAATCAAACACTCCGTCCGTAAAAGCGGCGCAACACTAGCGCGAGACGCCCGACGAGGCAACTACTGCATCTTGGGCGTCGCCTGGGCAGAGCGATTCGCGGTATCGCCGCCGTGCGCGTCCTTCCCTTGGACATCCGCGGCCATCGATGCGAGCTTCTGCGCCTGCGGGAGCACCTCGAGCGCCTTTTCGACCTGCGTGTCGCCTTCGAGACGGTAGGGGTACGAGGCGTCGTAGCCGAACTTGGCGGCGATGATCTCCGCCTTGATCGAGCGCTCGATGAACTTGCGGTCTTCCGGCTTCGTGAGCGCGTCGCGGATGTCGGCAAGCGGCGCCGTTTCCTTCTCCGCCGCGAAGCGGACGAAGTCTTCCACCAGCTCCGGCGTCACCTGGAGGTCCTTCGTGACGTCCGGGTGCTTGGCGACGTAGTCGACGCCGTAGTTGAACAGCGCGCTGCGGACTTCGAGGAGCTGCGTCGTGCGCGAGAGCGTCGCCGGTTTCGCCATGACGTCGGGCGTGATTCCGCCGCCGCCGTAGACGATGCGTCCCGTGTCGGTCTTGTACTGCTTGCGGTCCTTCAGCGGCGTCTCGCTGCCGGTGTCGCTGTCGTCGGCGACGTAGTAGTCGTAGAAGGAGCTGTAGTCGCGCTGGATATTGCGGCCCGAGGGCGTGTAGTACTTCGAGGTCGTCAGCGCGAGGCCGGCGCCGTACTGCAGCGTGTAGACGCTCTGCACGAGCCCTTTCCCCCACGACGTCTCGCCGACGATCATGGCGCGGTCGTGGTCCTGGAGCGCGCCCGCGACGATCTCGGACGCCGAGGCGCTGCCGCGGTTGACGAGAACGACGATCGGGACATTGAGCTTCTCGTGCTTGCCGGGTGCGACGTAATCCTGCGCCGCGTCGGCCGTCCGCCCCTTCGTGTAGACGATCATCTGCCCCTTGTCGAGGAAGTGATCCGCCACGCCGACGGCTGCGTCGAGGAGGCCGCCCGGATTCATGCGAAGGTCGAGCACGAGCTTCTGCATCCCGTCCGCTTTCAGCTTGTCGATCGCTTCGTCGAGCTCGCGGACGGTGGTCGAGGTGAAGTCTTTGATGCGGATGTAGCCGACGCCCGGACGGATCATCAGGACGTTGGTGATGGAGTTGGTCGGGACCGCTGCGCGCACGATCGAAAGAGGGATCGGCTCTTTCATCCCGGTGCGCATGATCTTGATGTGGACCGTCGTTCCCTTCGGTCCCTTGAGGCGCTTCACGACCTCATCGAGCGTCAGCTCGCTGGTGGAGACGCCTTCGATCTCGGAAATGATGTCGCCGGCGCGGACGCCGAGGCGTGCCGCCGGCGTGCCTTCGATCGGCGTGATGACCGTGATCTGGTCGTTGCGCTTGGTCACCAGGATGCCGAGGCCGTAGAAGCTCCCCTTCTGGCGGTCCTGCATGTCCGCGTACTCTTTCGGCTCGAGGAAGTTCGTGTGCGGATCGAGCGTCCGGAGCATGCCGTCGATCGACGAGTACACGACTTTGTCGGATCCGACGTCATCAGGAGCATTGGCGGAGACCGCGGCGACGAGGTCGGTATACTCCTTCATCCGCTTGGTGAGGTCGTTCTGCGCGGGCGTGCCGAAGAGGCTGTTCCCGTAGAATCCGCCGAGGAGAGTCGCACCTGCGGTCGCGACGACCAGCGTCAGCGTGAAGGTCCATGTGCGGGTCTTGGTGATTTTCGTCATAAGTACCGTCGCTCGAATTATGGGAAGTGCAACGTCAGTATAGCGGTGGAGTATTCACCTGGGACGGGGTGTTCACCTCGTCGTCACCAGGCAGAAGGGGTCCCCTCATGTTCGGTTCACTAGGTCTTCCCGAGCTGATGCTCATTTTCATCGTGGCGCTGATCGTCTTCGGACCGAAAAAGCTCCCCGAGATCGGCCGCACCCTCGGCAAGGCGCTGGGAGAATTCAAGAAAGCGACGGATGACCTCAAGAACACGATCGAACGCGAGGTACGGGTCGAGGAGCTGAAGGAGCTCCGGCAGATCCCCTCGAACATCGCAGCCTCGGTGATGAACCCTCCTGCTGAGACGGTATCAAGGAGTGAGCCAGTCGCCGAACCGGTGAAGATCGAACCGGTGAAGGTCGAGGCCGAGGTCGTCAACGCCACGCCTCTCACGACTCAGGCGGACTGATTCGATGTCGAACACGACTGCAGACGCCGATTTCCCGGCCGGCGCGGCACCGGACCGCGAACTTCCGAAGATGTCGTTCCTCGATCACCTCGAGGAGCTTCGCAAGCGGCTGATCATCTCCTTCATCGCCATTTTCGTGGCGTTCCTCCTCTGTTGGAACTGGGCCGAGAAGATCTACGGCTACCTGCAGCAACCGCTCGTCAATGTGCTGCCGCGGGGCGACAAGCTCGCCTACACCCGCCTGACCGCGCCGTTCTTCCTCTACATGAAGGTGGCGTTCTTCGCCGGTCTCTTCGTGGCGGCGCCGGTGGTTCTACTGCAGCTCTGGCTGTTCATCTCGCCGGGCCTCTACAAGCGGGAGAGACGGTACGCGGCGCCGTTCATCATCTTCGCGTCGCTCTTCTTCCTGCTCGGCGGCTACTTCGGATTCAGCTACATCCTCCCCGGAACGTGCAAGTTCTTCGTCGAGACCGGCAGGCAGTTCAAGCAGATGATCACGATCGACGACTATTTCTCGTTCTCGAGCATGATCGTGCTGGCGTCGGGAGCGATCTTCGAGACGCCGATCCTCATCTTCTTCCTCGCCCGCCTCGGCATCGTGACGCCCGCGTTCCTGATGCAGAAGTCAAAGTACGCGATCGTGCTCTCGTTCATCATCGCGGCGATCGTGACGCCCACGCCTGACATGGTCACGCAGACGGCGCTCGCCGTCCCGATGATCGCTTTGTACTTCCTCGGCGTCGGCGTGGCGTACCTGTTCGGCCAGAAGCACGAAGCCTGATACTACCGCTCGACTTCGAAGTCCGCGGAGATCTGAGCCAGCGCCTCGTTGAAGATGAGGACGGTCTCGGTGATGGGGAAGAGGACGGTGTGGTTGCGGTTCTGGAAGTCGAGGACGACCTCGTAGAAGCCGTCCGAGCTGATCGCGACGAGCGTCGCGGCCTTCCCCTTGAGCTCGAGCGTCTTGTTGAAAACCGAGACCTTTGCGGGAATCTCCATACGGCTCTAACGATAAACAAAACGGCGGCCCGAAGCGAGCCGCCGTTTCAGTTGTTCGATGGAAATCGGTTTACGGCTTCGTCGGATTGTCCGAGTGCTTCTCGCTGGACGGTTTCGCCGGCTGAGCCGCCGCGGCCGGAGGCGCCGGAGGCGGGAAGTAGGCCTCGCTGAACACCGGCTTCGCGTCGTTCTTCAGCGAGTCGAGCTTCGCCTGGAGCGCCTTCTGGTGCTCCCTCTTCTCGATCGTCGGCTTCACGGTCTCGAACGGCGTGTACTCGTGCGAGTCGACCTTGATGATGTGGTAGCCGTACTGGGTGCGGATCGGGCCGATGACGTCGCCGGCCTTCGCGGCGAACGCCGCGCTCTCGAACTCCGGAACCATCTGGCCGTGGCCGAACGCGCCGAGCTCGCCGCCGTTGGCGCCCGAGCCGGTGTCATCCGATTCCTTCTTGGCGAGGTCCTCGAACTTCGCGCCGGCTGCGATCTGCTTCTTGATGTCTTCGGCCTTCGCCTTCGCCTGCTCCTCGGTCAGCTCCGGCTTGCCGGGCTGGGCGGCGGCGCTGCCCTTGAACGCGATCAGGATGTGCTTCGCCTTGACCTGCTCGTAGTCTTTCTTGTTGGCGTCGTAGATCTTCTGGAGATCGGCGTCGCTGAGGGTGACCGACTTGTCGATCTGGCCGAGCTGCGCGTTCGCGACGAGGTTGTCCTTCATCAGCGCGAGCTGCTGCTGCACCGACGGGTCGTTCTGCAGGCCGGCCTTGTAGCCCATCTCCGCGAGCATCTTCATGCGGAGGTAGTCCTCGCCGAACTGCTTCTTGCCGGGGCCCATCGCGTACGACTGGTACTCCGCCGGGAGCGTTTTGAGGGCGCTCTCGAACTCCGACTGCTTGATGACGATGTCGCCCGCGGTGATGATCACCGGGTCGCCGGTGGCCGCGGTCACGGTATTGGTCGTCGCAGCTTTCGTCGTCGTCGCGGCCGGCTTGTCCTGCGCCATGACGACCGACGCGCTGAGCGCGAGTCCCATCAAAATGAGGGTGGTCTTCTTCACAAAAGCTCCTTTTTAAGCGGGTGCTGGAATGAGTCTGCGAGGGGAAACGGCGGCGATTCGGCGCTGATTCCGAAGTAAATCTAAATTTTGCCGAGCGCGGCTTCGAGGCGTTTCACGCCTTCCTGGATCCGCTCCATCGACGTCGCGTAGCTGATCCGGACGTAGTCGTCGTTGCCGAATGCGCTGCCGGGCACGACGGCGACGCGCGCCTCGTCGAGCAGGTAGTTGGCGAAGGTCTGCGAGTCGACGATCCCTCCCCGCCCGAAGAACTGCTTCACCTCGGGGAAGATGTAGAAAGCGCCGTCAGGGTTCGAGCAGCAGAAGCCGTCCAGCCCGTTGATCGCAGGGACGAGCCAGGCGCGGCGGCGGGTGTACTCCTCGTGCATCCGCTCGACCTCGTCATCATGGCCGGTGAGCGCTTCGACCGCGGCCGCCTGCGAGATCGAACTGGGGTTCGACGTCGAGTGCGACTGGATCTTGCCGAGCGCCGCTACGAGGTCGGGATGCGCCACTGCCCAGCCGAGACGCCAGCCGGTCATCGCGAACGTCTTCGACATCGAGTTCACGACGATGACGGTGTCGGGATAATCGTTGAACCACTTCATCGCCGAGGCGTGCTTCCGGCCGTCGTAGACGAAGAACTCGTACGTCTCGTCGAAGATGAGAACGCAGTCGCGCGAGGCGCACCACTCGACGATGCGAGCGACTTCGCTCTCCTCGATCACGGCGCCGGTCGGATTGCAGGGTGAATTGATGATCACGCCGCGCGTGCGATCCGTCGCCACCGCGGCGATGTCCTCCAGCGTCGGCCGGAATCCGTTCAACGGATCGGACTTCGCGAAGACCGGCGTCCCGCCTGCGAACTGCACCTGGTCGGGGAAGCTGACCCAGTACGGCGACGGGATGATCACCTCATCCCCTTCGCTGAAGAGCGAGAGCGCGAGGTTGAACAGCTCCTGCTTCCCGCCACTGCCGGCGATGACGTTTTCCGGTCCGACGTTGACGCCGTAGCGGCGGTTGTACTTTTCCGCGATCGCCTCGCGGAGCTTCGCGGTGCCGAGGGCGTTCGTATACTTCGTGAAGCCGGCGTCAATGGCGCGCTTCGCCGCCTCCGAAACGGACTTCGGCGTCCTGAAATCGGGCTCGCCGGGACCGAAATCGACGACGTCGACGCCCTTCGCCTGCAGCTCCTGCGCGCGATTGAGCACGAGCAGCGTCTTCGACACTTCGATGTCGGTGACGCGGCGTGTGAGGCGAATCCGTCGGTCGAGAGTCGTGGGCAAGTGCGGCTCCGTCGGTAACGCTACCATCATGCGAAACGGCGTGCGAGCGTTTCGCGCAGCCCGACCCAGGCGGGCGGAACTTCGCGGCGCAACAGCAGGCGGACGAGCTCGATTCCGCACCAGATCGCGTACACCCAGATCATCGCCTCGCGCCACGACGGCATCACGAACTGCACCAGCCAGAAGACGAAGAGAATCACCGCCTCATGGAACTGCAGCTCCAGGTTCAGGAGCAGCAGGAATCCGAGGAACGACTGCAGGATCGTGAGGATGATCTCGTGCCGCTGGAGGGCGTCGAAATGCAGCGGCTGGATCTTGCCGGAGCTGATGACGAAGATCACCGGGATGAGGCCGGAGAGGATCGACCACTGGTTGATGTTCGACGACACCATATTCATCAGCGCCACGTTGGCGGTCGACACTTTCCTCGCCCAGTAGAACGCCGACAGCTTCTCCGGGAACTCGCTGAGGAACGGCGCGACCCACTGCACGAAGACGAACGTCGAGATGCCGAACGACGCCGCGAGCGCCAGCATCGAGTTCAGGAACGGATGCGCGGTGAAGAAAAGGAGCACGCCCCCGGCAAGGAACAGACCGAGGATCGCGCCGACCCGCGCGCGGCCGCGCAACGACAGCAGTTTCCGCGTCACGAAGCCGAGGTCTTCGATCGCGTCCTCGCTCTCCTCGATCGGCGGGATCTTCCAGAGGATCCATAGATAGAGGAAGTAGAACGCGGAGAGTGGGATCGCGTCCCACACCGTCAGCGTCCCCTTCCACCAGATGAACGCGAAGTAGGCGATCGGGCCGAAGAGGCCGAAGACCTCGACGGAGTGCTCTTTGTCGAGCGTCACCGCGCTCAGCTTCCGGCGCGAGGCGGCCGCGACGAAATAGATCATCGGCCACCCGAGGCCGACGAGGAGCCGCAGGCTTCCGGTGAAGTTCGCGATCGCGAGATGCTGCTTCGCGAGGTCCTTCCCTGCTTCCCACGCGATGACCGCCTCGACGGCGAACTCCGGCATCGTCTGCAGCCACGCCAGAATCGCGAGCGCCAGTCCCTGCGACATGAGGAACTGCGCCGCCTCGGCCGCCCACGCGATCACGAATGCGGCGAAGAGGATGCTCGGAAACGTCCAGAGCGCCGAAAGCGCCGACTGCGACTTGGGTATCATCCGGCCGCGGATTGTAATGAAAGCCATCTCGAGCCGTCAGAATCCGCTCTTCCAGCGCATCCGCGACGCGATCCGCGAGCATGCGGACGAGATCGTCATCGAAGGGCCGAAAGCAGTCGACGACGCCGTCGCCGCAGGATGGACCCCGATCGCGGTGATCCGCCGCGGCGAGAGCTTCACGAATGATCTCTTCGACGCGCTCGCGACCACCAAAACGTCGCAAGGCGTCATCGGCCTCTTCGAGCGCCCCAAGCCGAGGGATCTGTTCAAGAAGAAGGACTCGATCGTCGTCGCGCTCGACGGCGTGCAGGACCCCGGGAACGTCGGAACCATCGTGCGGCTGGCCGCGGCATTCGACTGCGTGGGGGTGGCGATCCTCCCCGGCTGCGCCGATCCGTTCGGTCCGAAAGCGATCCGCGCCTCGGTCGGTGCGATCCTGAACGTCAACGTCGCCGAGGTCGCCGCACACGCGCTCGTCGAGTCGGGATGGCCGATCTTCGGCGCCGACGCGGCGGGCGACCCGATCGATCCGCCTGCGCGCAGAGCCATCCTCGTCTTCGGCAACGAAGGCGCCGGCATCTCTGCCGAGTTGCGCGCCGCCGCGAAACCGATCGCGATCGCGATGTCATCGCGTGTCGAGTCGCTCAACGTCGCCGCCTCTGCCGCCATCCTCCTGGCGCGGAGCTACGCACTGCGCAGATGATCACGCCACTCGATCCTCCCGCTGGTGTCCTTGTTACGGGAGGAACTCCACATGCGACGACTG
>DASXIH010000356.1:0-13158 GCA_036498125.1 Thermoanaerobaculia bacterium | reverse complement strand
CGGTCGCGCCGGTGAACCTCGGCGCTGACGGAGTCGACGAGGAACGGCATGTCGTCGTTCACGATCTCGATGACCGTGTGCTCGAGCGTCCAGCCGTTCTCTTCCTGCGTCGGGTTGAAGATGCGGACCTTGGCGGTGCCGGGAGTCCGTTGCGCGGCGAACTCGAACAGCGAGAGGGCGCCGCCGAGGAGTGTGTCGAAGGAGGTGTAGATGATGTCGTCCGGGGCAACGAGAGCGAAATAGCGGCGGATGAACTGCTCCGCGCTCTCGGAAAGCGTCTCGCCGACCCGTCTGCTCGCTTCTTTAGCGACGCGGTCGACCAGATCCGCTTTGCGTTCTTCTGCCGTGATGGCCATGCGGTCTCCTGAGGGTATTGCTACAGCGGGTCGATATCATATGCCAGCGATGCGGCGCGCGATCCTGCTCCTGCTCTTCGTGATCGCTGGCTCGGCCCGAGCGAAAGACGACGCGTACGACATCTTTCTTCCTTCGAATTACGACGCCAAGAAAACGTGGCCGATCGTTTACGCGTTGGACGCCCGTGGAGACGCGGCAGCCCCGCTGCAGGCGCTCCGGACGGCGGCGGACGAGCTCGGATTCATCGTCGCGAGTTCGAATAAGTCTGCCAGCGACGAGTCGAACACGCCGAATATCACCGCGATGCGTGAGATGTGGAGCGCGACTCACGCCAAATACTCGATCGACGACAAGCGGGTCTACGTCGCCGGCTTCTCGGGGACGGTGCGGTCGGCGGTCCTCCTGGCGCAGGCGGCGCCCGGGACGATCAGCGGGATCATCGGCGCGGGTGCAGGCTTCCCGCCGGGCACGGAGCCCGTCGCGTCGATGAAGTTCGCGTTCTTCGGCACGGTCGGCACGCGCGACTTCAACTACTCGGAGATGCAGGAACTGGAGAAGAAGCTCACGGCGGCCGGGATCGAGCACCGGATCGAGGAGTTCGACGGGGTTCACGAGTGGATGCCGCCGGCACTTGGCCGCGAGGCGCTGGCGTGGCTGACAGTCCGTGAGATGCGGAACGGAACGCGTCCACGGGACGCTGCGCTGATCGAGAAGCTGTGGCAGGAAGACCTGGCGCGCGCCGGCGCTCGATCGATTCTGCCGCGCGGGAGGCTCCTTCAGCAGCTCGCGCACGATTACCTCGGTCTACATGACATCACAACGCTCCCGTCGGTCAACGCGAAGGAGTACCAGAACGCGCAGAAGAAGCTCGACCGGGAGCTGCAGGAGGAAGCGGCCGCGATCACGAACGCGCAGCGGATCGTGGCGACCTCGAAAACGTCCACGGACGCGATCCGCGCGCTGCACATCGACGCCCTCAAGAAACGGACCGACGACTCCGCGAAACGCATCCTGAACACGCTCGCCGCGCAGACCGGCTTCTACCTCCCGCGCGAGATGCACGAGCGCGGCGACCTCGCGCGCGAAACGTACTTTCGCGAGATCGCCGCCGCGATCAAAGCGCCGCGCTAACGATGCCCGAACATGTCGCCGAAGAAGTCGCCTTTGCGCCACCGGGGGCGCGCTGACGCGTTCGCGACTTCGTCTCCGACGAGGTAGTCGAACTTGGCGATCATCGCGCCGACGGTGAAGTCGAGCGGCTGGGACATGTCGTCCCGCGGGGAGTGGTAAATCGTCTCCTCCCACTGCTCCATCCGCTTGACGAGATCGACGTTCGGGTCGACCGCCTTGTACCCCGAGCCGACGTACACGGCCGGCACCCCGCGCTTCACGAACGGATACTGATCGCTGCGAACGAAGACGACTTCCTCCGGCTGCGGATCGGGGCTGATCTCGAGCTTCATCTTCGCCGCGGCATGCGCGACGGCGTCGCCGAGCGTCGAGTGCTCTCCGCCAATCGGAACGACGTCGCGCGGCGGCGTGAACATGAAGATCTCGTCGATGTTGATGTCGGCGACCATCGCGCTCGCCGGGACGGTCGGGTTGTTGGCGAAGTAATCGGCGCCTTTGAGCCCCTTCTCCTCGCCCGTCGTCGCGAGGAAGAGCACCGATCGCCGCGGCCGGTTCCCGATGGAAAAGAGGCGCGCCACTTCGAGCATCGCGGCGATGCCGGACGCGTTGTCGAGCGCGCCGTTGTTGATCGAGTCACCGTTCACCGGAGCGCTGATGCCGAGGTGATCGAGGTGGGCGGAGTAGACGACGTACTCGTTCGCGAGGTCGGTGCCGCGCAGGACGCCGACCACGTTCGGGCTGAAAACGCGCTCGTGTTTGCTCACGAGGTGGATCTTGATCGTGCGGCCGGTCTCATGCCCCTTGACGACCGCGCTGTTCGCGGCCGAGGCGAGAGAGGCGAAGTTCTCGTCGAAGAGAGCCTGCGCGGTGGTCGAGTTCAGCGTGATGCTGGACGTGATGGCGGCGAGGCCTTTCGCCTCACCGTTCACATCGGTCCAGTTCATCGTGCCGAGCTGGTACTGCCTGATGACGCGCGGCCACGCGGCGCGGGCGTCGTCACGCGCGGCACGGAGGAAGATCACTCCGACGGCGCCGTGCGCCGCGGCGTTCTCCATCTTCGTGAGCGTCGCGGCGAAGTGCGCGCGCAGATCGCTCGGAAACGTCGCCGGCGCGCCGCTGAAGATCGCGACGACCTTCCCTTTCGCGTCGAGACCGGCGTAGTCATCGTATTTCTGCGGCGGCGCGGTGATGCCGTAGCCGGCGTAAACGACCGGCGCGTCGACGTCGAGCTGATCGCGGACGGGGTCGCCGACCGTCGCGAAGTCGGCGCCCAGCTTCAGCTGCGGACCGGGCGCTCCGTTGTGCGTAATGACCATGTACGAATCGTCGCTCGCAGTCGTCTTCACGAACGGCACGGTCTGGAAGTAGCTGCCGTTCGCCCCCGGCTCCAGGCCGAGCTTCTCGTACTCGGACGCGACGTATTGCGCCGCGATCATGTGGCCCCGCGTCCCGGTCCCGCGCCCTTCGAGCAGATCGCTCGAGAGGAAGCGCATGTGGGCCGCGATCCGGCCGGGGTCCTGCGCCAGGGCGGTCAGCGGAACGAGGAGCGCTGCAATCGCGACGAGTTTGCGCATGGCGTCAGTCTCCAATCGGCGGGCCCGGCGGGACTTCGGGCGGCGTCGGGTACTTGCGATCGCTGCGCGACAGGAACTTCTCGATGTCGTCGCGCGTCGCGCGGCGGTGCGCGGTTTCGACCTCCTCTCCCTGGAACGGAGCGGCGAGGCGCGTCGCCAGCTTGTGCAACGAGTACGCGGCCTGGGCGCGCACCTGCGGATCATCGGTGTCGCTCGCGGCGAGCGACATCAGCTTCGTCACGAGCATCGTTCGTGTGGCGCGGGTGACGGCCGCGTCGTATCCGCTTCCGCCCTTCATCGCGACGTCGATCAGCCGGTTCGTGAGGTCCGACATGCCGGGGTTCGCGGCGTTTTCGGCGTGGAACTCGACGAGACGCGCACAGCGGCGGCCGTCGAGCAGCGCGCTCATCGTGATGTCGATCGACGCCGTTGCCGCCGCAATCGGATCGAAGACCGGCGCGGTCTTCTTCTCGAACAGCTCCGCGGTTCCCCCTTCATGGCCATAGGCGCGCGGCGGAATGACGTCGAGGATCCGCTGCGGCAGCACGAGGAACTTCGGGTCGAGAGTCGACATGACGGCGTCGATCGCATCGCGCTGCCGCTTCGCGTCGACGATCTTCCGGACCGGCTCCGGCGAGATCGCCCCCTTCTCCTTCACGGAGTAGGTGTAGTTCAAACCGCCAATCGACTTCGCCGCCGCTTCGAGCTGATACCGGTGGTGCAGATAGAGCGGCAGGAGGATCTCTTCGAGCGATGACAAGGGCTGCCCGATTCCCAGGTTGCCCAACCCGAAGTGCTCGAGGCCGATGCGCCGTACCTCGATCTCGTGCCGAAGCCCGGCAACAGGATCGTTTCCCACGTCCCACACCGATCCGAGCGGATGCGCGGCGCTCACCGGTCGCGCGTCGGGATCTTTCACGAACAACGGCGCCTCGGCGGCAATCCGGTTCAGCTCCGCGTCTTCATTCGCACCCGCCGGAAACTGCGAGTAGCCGTAGCGGATCGCGAAGAGGTCGTACGCGCCGACGCCTTTCGCGTAGGCGTCGGAAAAGTCGAGCTTCCCGTTCGTGATCTTGATGACCGGCGACGGGTAGTCCATGACCGACGCGCGGCCGTAGGTCGATGCCGCCATGTTGTGGTCGAGTCCCAGCGTGTGGCCGACCTCGTGCGCGGCGAGCTGGCGAATGCGAGCGAGCGCCAGCATCGATGGCGAAGTCGCCGGGTCGAGCTGCGAGAGCGCCTCGTCGCCCAGCTCCTCGTACTGCGGGATCAGGCCGCGGGCGATGAGGACGTCCTGCCGGATGCGCAGCGAGCCGAGGAGGACGACGCCTTTGATGATCTCGCCGGTGCGCGGATCCGTCACCGACTCGCCCATCGACCAGCCGCGCGTCGAACGGTGAATCCAGTTGATGATGTTGTAGCGGGCATCCATCGGATCGGCGTCGGCCGGCAGCACCTTGACGATGAACGCGTTCTTGAAGCCCGCCGCTTCGAATGCCTCGCTCCACCACGACGCGCCTTCGATGAGCGCGGAGCGGATCGGCTCGGGGCACCCGTTGTCGACGTAGTAGACGAGCGGCTTGACCGGTTCCGAGACGGCGGCGTTCGGATCCTTCTTTTCGAGCCGGTGCCGCGAGATCCAGTGCTTCTCCAGCGGCGCGGTGAACGGAGAGCCGTAGTCGGCGAAGTCGACGCCGAAGATGCCGACGCGCGGATCGGCGCGGCGCGGTTTGTAGCCGGGCTCCGGAAGCGCCACGAATGAATGGTGCTCGCGGACGGTGACCGCTTCGGCCGTCGGTGTGACGCCGCTGATCAGGTTCCCGGGACGCTCGTGCGTGACGAACGTCAGCGTCGACTCGACTTCGGTATTGCGCGGGAACGCCTTCGTGCGCTCGAGGTAGATCGCGCTGCGGTTCTTGTCGACCGAGTAGCTCCCCTGTTTCGAATCGCTCAACGCGCGCGAGACGCCGTGCTGGTCGGCGAGAAAGAAGTCGGTGGCGTCGACGAGTACGGTCGAGCCGCTCGCCGCCTCGACTTTGAATCCGCCGAGGACCGACTGCGCGAACGAGTCGGCGACGGCACGCTGTTCGGCCGCGTCGTTCGTCAGCGCGCGGAACCGATAGTTCGGCTCGATCATCAGCACCCGCGGCCCCACCCGCTCGAAGCGGATGATGTGCGTGGCGCCGATCTGGTTGCGATCGAGGCCGATCGGATTCGAGCCGACGCCGCCCGGCAGCGAGGTCTGGTAGATCATCTCTTCGCCGAAGCGGGAGATCTCCATCATCAGCTTGCCTTCGCCGGCGTCCCAGTAGAGCGGGATGTAGCCGTCGATCTTCTCCAGCTTCGCAGTGGCGGTGGCGATGTCGGGCGTCTGAGCGGCGGCGGAGAGCGAGAAGAGGACGAACAGCAGGAGGGCGGCGCGTTTCATCGCGCGCGATTTTATCGGGCTAGTTGACGCCCCACGCGAGGAAGTGCACCAGGAGGCCCAACTCGCGCGGATCGTCACCGAGCTGTTGCGCCCGCGGGTTCAGCGTCCGGTCGATGGCCAGTTCGAGCGTGTTCGGCGCATCGTGCGGCGCCGGCTCGACGTGGAAGTCCCGCGACAGATGCGCCTCGGTGACCGGCGACTGATCGATGATGACGCCGTTCATCTTCACCGTGATGGTCGGATGCTGCGGCACCAGCTCGTCCGGAATGTCGTACACGAGGCGGAGCACGCTGTCGCCGCTCCGTCCGGGAAGGATCGTCGTCGAGTGGCGGCCCATCCAGCGGTTCTCTTCCTGGCCGTTCCGCTCGGGCGGATACCAGCCGGATACGAACTGCGGCACGCCGGTAAACGGCTCCAGCGCGACGTCGAAGTAATGGCGCCGCGCGATGTGCCACAACTGGCCGTGCGGACGGCTGAAGACGTACCCGCCCGGCTTCGTGGCGTCGATCTCCGTCAGCAGCCAGGCGTGTTTTTTCGGCTGTGACAACGGCAGCGCCCGCTCGTCGAGCACCTTCGTCCAGGGGGCCGACGCGTCGAGATACTCGACGAACGGCGACATCGCGAAACCGACGTAGAGCTGATCGCGGGCGTGGTCGAGGTGTTCGCGGGCGGCACGCACAGCGGCATACGGCGGCGAGTCGGTCGTGCGGACGACGGTCAGCGCCGGCCAGGTGAAAATCGCGAACGCGAGGATCAGGACTCCGCCGGCGATCCACTCGAAGTCGCGGCGCCGCGCCGTCAGGCGGTCGATGCCGTCCGCCGCGAGGATCGCGAACATCGGACAGTAGCCGATCGAGAAGCGGTTGATGGAAAAGCGGTCGAGCATCAGCCACGCGGAGATCGCGAATGGCGTGAACGCGAGCGCGATCATCCCGATGCGCCGGTCGCGGTTCCGGATGGCGCCGAACGCCGAGACCGCAACGAAGATCGAGGTCACGACGCTGAGCGTCGGCGACTGGTACTGCTTGAGGAAGAATCGGTCCAGGAGTCGCCAGAGCGCCGGACGTTCCGGACTGCGCCACGAGTCGATGCGCGTGATGTAGTCGGCATGCGCGCGAATCGCACCGAGGTAGCGGTCATACGAGCCGGTCGCGATCATCGCCGAGAAGTACGCCACTCCCGAGATGACGACGCCTATGACGGCCGCCCAGACGACGTCGCGCCAGTTCTGCTTCCACCGGTAATAAGTCGCAACGAGCCCCGGCCACAAACCGACGAGCAGGTTCTGCGGCCGCATCCCGATCGCGAGCGCCAGCAGCACGCTTCCGATCAAATACGCTTCGGTATCGCGGCAGCCTCGAATCAGCATCGCCACCGCGGCGACGACGAGGACGATCGACGGCACGTCGCTGAATGCCGTTCCGCCGAAGAACCAGACGTTCGGAAAGAACGCGCAGAGCGCCGCCGCGATCGTGGCGGTCTCGAATCTGAGGCGCAACTCGCGGGCGAGGAGAAACATGGCCGGGAAGAGCAACACCCCCGACGCCAGACTCACCGCCTGCAGCGATCGGAAATCGTCATGAATGACGAGCCGGACGATGCGCGCGATCGCGATGAAGACGGGAAAGCCCGGCGGATGCGGATGGTGGAGCCCGACGTCGTATGACCGCATCCCGAGGCAGAAGAGCGTCTCGTCCCAATCCCAGAGCGTCCGCGCCATCGCGAGAAAACGCGACAACGCGCAGAGGATCGCCACCATCCAGGCGATCGTCCGTTGTCGTGGCGTCAGCCGTTCAATGGGCGCGAGAAACGTCTCATCCTCGCTTGTACGCGGAATAGAACTTCCCATCCGTCTCGGCGAGTGTCCGCAGCGGAATGCTCGCGCGGAACCGCGCGCCGATCTTGGTCGAGAGCTCGTCGAGACGCGCCAGGATGTACGGGAGTCCCAACGAGTCGGCGTAGCGCAGGAGTCCCCCGCGGAACGGCGGGAACCCCGTTCCCATGATCATGGCGAGATCGAGCTCGCCGGCGCTGCCGACGATCCGCTCCTCGAGGATCAGGGCGGCCTCGTTGACCATGGCGAAGATCATCCGCTCGACCGCATTGCGCGCGTCGACCGGATGCGGGCGTGACACGCCGACGAGCTTGTACACGGCGGGATCAGGCGCGGTGCGCTTCCCGTTTTCGTACTTGTAGACGCCCTTGCCGTTCTTCTTGCCGTAGCGGCCGTCGGCATAGAGCGCGTCGACGACCTTCGACGTCTCGCCCATCCGGCTCGCGAACGCGGCACCGAGGATCTGCGAGACCTTCGCGGCGACGTCGATGCCGACTTCGTCGAGCAGGGTGAGAGGACCCATCGGCATGCCGAAGTCGGTCATCGCCTTGTCGATCGACTCGATCGAGTTCCCCTCCTCGAGCAGGAACCCCGACTCGTTCATGTATGGGCCGAGGATGCGGTTGACGACAAAGCCGGGGCCATCGTTGCAGTAGACGACGGTCTTTCCGAGCTTCCGCGCCAGCGCCGCGGTCGTCACGGCAGCGACGTCCGACGTTTTCGCGCCGCGGATGATTTCGACGAGCGGCATCTTGTCGACGGGATTGAAGAAGTGCATCCCGACGACGCGGTCGGGCCGCGCAGCCTCGGCGGCGATGTCGGTGATCGGGATCGTCGACGTGTTCGTGGCGAAGATGGCGGTCTGTTTCGAGAGGCCCTCGAACTCCGCGAGCACCTGCCGCTTGATTTTCAGGTTCTCGACGACCGCCTCGATGACGGCGTCGACGCGCTGGAAACCGCTCCAGTCGGTCGTGGTCGTGATGCGGGACATCTTCCGCTGCATTTCGCCGCGAGTCAGACGCCGCCGCTCGACGCGCTTCTTCCAGATCTTCGCGGCGGCCTGCATGCCGCCCGAAAGAGCGTTCCAGTTGATGTCGCGCATGCGCACGACGGCCTCGGTCTTGTCCGCGACGATCTGCGCAATGCCGCCGCCCATGACGCCGGCGCCGAGGACGCCGACCTGGTCGATGGCGAGCGGCGTGGCCGCCACCGGATCCTTCTTCGACTCCTCCATCAGGAAGAAGAGCCGCACGAGATTCTGCGCGACGTCGCCCATGATGAGCGGCACGACCTCTTCGACTTCGCGCTGCAGGCCGCGCTCGACGCCGGCCGACATGCCGTACTCGATGACGTCGATCGCCTTCAGCGGCGCCGGGTAGCGGCCCTTCGTCTTGTCGAGAACCGCGCGGCGTGCCTTGCGGAAGATGTACGCCCGCATCGCCGGGTTGCCCTCGATGTAGAACTTCGTGCGAACGCCGCCCCGCCGTTTGCCGCGTGCTGCGAACGATTTCGCGACGTCGAGAAGGGCGCCGCGTTCGACGACCTCATCGACGAGGCCGGCGCGTTTGGCGCGTTTGCCGTCGAGCTGTTTGCCATTGAGGATGATGTCGAGGGCGTTCGGGAGGCCGATGAGGCGCGAGAGCTTCGTCGCGCCGCCCCAGGCCGGGAAGATGCCGAGGTTGACCTCCGGCAGGCCGATCTTCGCCTTCGGGTCGTCGGACATGACGCGCCAGTCGCAACTCAGCGCGAGCTCACATCCACCGCCGAGACATGCGCCGTTGATCGCCGCGACTTTGACCTGCGGGAGCTTCGAGAAACGGTGCAGCGTCTGCTGTCCGAAGCGCGTGTACTCCTTCGCCTGCTCCGGGGACGTCGCCTTCGTGAACTCGCTCACGTCGGCACCGGCAATGAAGATCCCCGGCTTCCGCGACGCGACGATGACCTGTTTGATGTCGGTCGAGCGCTCGAGCTCCTCGACGACGGAGGCGAATTCCGTCATCACGGCCGACGAGAACTTGTTGACCTTCTCGCCAGGGAGATCGAACCAGAGAATCGCGAGATCGCCGTCTCGCTCGATGGTGAACGCGCTCATGCCGACGCCCGTTCGTCCATCATCGCTTCGTCGGCGTACATCGAGTCGATGACGTCCTTGTACTTCTTGTCGATCATCTTCCGCTTCACTTTCAACGACGGCGTGATCTCGTCCTCATCGATCGTGAAATCGCGCGGCAGGAGCGCGAAGCGCCGGATCTTTTCCTGCCGGTCGAGACTCTGGTTGAAGCGGTCGATCTCCGACTGGAAGATCGCCTTCACCTTGTTGTTGCCGACGAGCGCCTCGTGCGAGCTCGCCTGAACGCCCATCGCCGCCGCGTCGCGCTCCAGCTTCTCGAAGTTCGGGACGATCAGCGCCACGAGGAACTTGCGCCGGTCTCCGATCAGGACCGGCGTTCCGATGTACGGAGAGCTCTTCAGGAGCGCCTCGAGCGGCTGCGGCGCGATGTTCTTCCCGTAAGCGTTGATGATGATGTCCTTCTTGCGGTCGGTGATGCGGAGGAAGCCGTCCTCCAGCACGCCGATGTCGCCGGTGTGGAACCACCCCTCCGCGTCGATCGCCTGCGACGTCGCTTCAGGGTTGTTGAAGTAGCCCTGCATGATGTGCGGGCCGCGCGAGAGGATCTCGCCGTCCTCTGCGATCTTCACTTCCACGCCGGGGATCAACGGACCGACGGAGCCGATGCGCCGTTTGGCCGGCGTGTTCACGGCGATGACGGGCGAAGTCTCCGTGAGGCCGTAGCCCTCGAGAATCTCGAGCCCTGCCCCGATGAAGAACGCCGCAAGCTCCGGGGAGAGAGGCGCGCCGCCTGAAAGGACGAACTTCACCCGTCCGCCGAGGCGTCCGAGGATCTTCTTGAACACGAGCTTGTCGGCGATCGCCGACCGCATCTTCAGCCCGGCCGGCATCTCCGCGTTGTCGATCCGATACGGCAGCCGCTCCTCGGCGATCTTCAACGCCCACGCGAAGATCTTCTGCTTCACGCCGGAGCCGGCGGCGACGGTGTCGAGAATCTTCGACCGCATCTTCTCGAAGAGCCGTGGAACCGCCGCAAAGACGTCCGGCTTCACTTCCTGCAGGTTCTCGCCGACTTTCAGAACGCTCTCGGCGTAGGCAATCACGCCGCCGCGATAAAAGTACGAGTAATCGGCCGTCCGCTCCAGGATGTGCGAGAGCGGAAGAATCGACATCGCCACCCAGCCAGCCTGCAGCGGGAGGACCTTCGTGGTCGCGACGACGTTGCTCGCGATGTTGCCGTGCGTGAGCATCGCCCCTTTCGGATTGCCGGTGGTCCCCGAGGTGTAGACGATCGTGGCAAGGTCGGCGGGCTTCCGGCTGCTGCGGATCTCGTCGAACCGCCCGCGGCCCTGCTCCTGCTCGCTCTTGCGGCCCTCGGCGACGACCTGCTCGAACGTCATCACGCCCAGCGGCAGTTCGGCAATCGGGTCCGCGACGATGATGGTGTGGAGATGCGGACAGTGCGAGCGAATGTCGACGAGCTTGTGCAACTGCTCTTCCGTCGACGCGATGCAGGCGACGGATCCTGAGTCGTTGAGGATGTACTCGATCTGCCAGCCGAGCAGCGTCGGGTAGATCGGGACGGTGATCGCGGCGGCGCAGAGGATGCCGAAGTCGCCCATCGCCCACTCGGGACGGTTTTCGGAAAGGATCGCGACGCGGTCTCCCGCCTTGACGCCGAGCGTCCGGAGTCCCGTCGAGAACCAGCGAACGGTGTCGCGGAACTCGGCGAGCGAGACCTCCGCCCAGCGATCGCCCTTCTTGTATTTCAGCGCCACCGGGCGATCGAGCTCGATCGTCAGCGCAAAAATATCCGTAAGAGTTTGAATCTCCATCCGGCCCCCTGCTGAGGGCGTGATGATACAGCGACCCGCTACGCGACTTTCATCCAGCGCCACAGCTCCGGAATGGTCGGCCGCTTCCCGTAAGACAAAATGCCCACGCGGAAGATCTTCGCCGTCACCCAGAGGAAAAGCGCGATCGTGGCGACCGACACCACGATCGAGATGGCGATCTGGATCGGCGGCGGATCGGAGACCAGCGTCCGAACGTACATCGTCATCGGACCGAACACCGGCGCCATCGAAAAGCTGGTCGAGAGGGCGGAATCGGGGTTGGTGATGAGGGCGACCAGGATGAACCAGGGGAGAAACATCACCATCGTGATCGGCGCGATCAGCTGCTGCGCCTCACGGTCGGAGTTGCACGCCGCGCCGCCGATTGCGTAGATGCAGACGTAGGTCAGGAACGCCAGGACGAAGAAGATCGGGAAGTAGATGAAGGTCTGCAGCCGGATGAACTGCGAGAGGTTGATTCCGGCCACGGAGATGATCGCCGCCCCGTAGGTGCTGATGGCGAACAGCATGACGAGCCAGACGCCGATCTGGGTCAGGCCGACCGCCGCCGTGCCGAGGATCTTTCCGATCAGGAGCTCCGCGGGGGTGACGGACGAGATGAGCACCTCGACGACGCGATCGCTCTTCTCCTGAATGATGCCGCGCATGACGTCGAGGCCGGAAACGATCGTCGGCAGGATCAGGAGCGCGCAGAGGACGAAGCCCACGATGAAGTTCGCGGAGCCGCCTTTCTTCTCCTCGCCCGTCTTCGAGAGCTGCACGGAGTCGAGCGTCATCTCGGTCATGGCGCGATTCAGCACTTCGGAATCGAGACCCCGCGCCTGGAGCCGGTCGCGCTGCACGGCATGGTTCGTCATCGACGACAGCCGCTCCTGCGAGATGAAGTCGGTGGCGGTGCGGCTGTAATACTTCAGGTGCGCGTCGGAATTCGTCAACGCGTCCGGCGGCACGATCAGGACGCCGTCGAGCTGACCGTCCTTCGACTGCTGCGTCATGCGCGAAAGGTACGGTTTCGGGTCGGCTACGTGATCGACGTATTCGAACTGCATTGCCTGCGGGACTTCCCGGCTCTGCTGGACCCGCTGCAGGTCCGTCCTGGGCCGATTGGCAACGGGATGAAGGTACGCGTCGCGGAGCTGGCCTGTGCCGTCGAGAACCGCAACGTGCTTTTCGCCGAGACCGCGCACCATGAGGAAGGTCGGGATGAACATCAGGGCGGCCATCAGCGCCGGAAACGCGAAGGTCATGAAGATGAACATCTTCCGGCGGACGGCCTGGAGGTATTCGCGTTTGAACACTACGAGCATTTTCTTCATCGCGCCATCTCCTCGGCGGCCAGCGTGTCGGCGCCGACGCGATCGATGAAAATCTCCTCGAGCGACGGCGCCGCAAGCTCGAATTTCCGGATGCGCAGCCGTCCCATCGTCGCTTCGAGGATCTTCTGCGGATCGCCACCCTCGGACAGCGCGATCTCGGCGGTGTTGTTCGAGACGTTCGCCCGCTTCACTTGCGGCAGACCTTCGAGAAACGCGCCGTCGCCTTCGAACTCGATGTGCAGCGTGTCTTTACCGAACGAGCCGCGGACCTCTTCGAGCGGTCCGTCGAGCACGACTTTACCGCGGTGGATGAGGATGATCTCGTCGGCCATCTTCTCCGCCTCTCCCATCATGTGGGTGGAGAGCAGAATCGTCCGCCCCTCGTCTTTCAGCTCACGGAGGAGGTTCCGGACGAGGACCATGTTGACGGGGTCGAGGCCGGACTGCGGCTCGTCGAGGATGATCAGCTCCGGAGCGAGCGCGATCGCCCGCGCGATTCCGACGCGCGCCTTCTGTCCGCCGGAAAGCTGGTGCGGAAAACGATCGAGAAATTCGACCGGCAGGCCAACCTGGAGCGCAAGCTCCTCGCAA
>DASXIH010000355.1:0-6385 GCA_036498125.1 Thermoanaerobaculia bacterium | reverse complement strand
TGCCGGCGGCGCCCGAGGGTCTCCAACCGATCCTGACCGTCGTCCCGACCCAGCTCCTCGCCTATTACATCGCTCTGCGGCGAGGGTGCGACGTGGATCAGCCCCGGAACCTGGCGAAGAGTGTGACCGTCGAATGACGTGATGTTGCACATTGCGTTTGCCGTTGCTGCCGCGCTTGCGCTGCCGAAGTACTGGACCGTCCACATCGACACACCGCGCGCCGCGGTGCGGGCGGAGTTCGAGAAGACGGCCGTCGAGTTTTTCGGGATCCAGCGGGATATCTACGCCGAGCATCATGTCGATCGGCCGCCGATCACGCTGTTCAGCGCGGACGGCGTCTATTACGGCATGCGGGCGCGGGCCTCGCTCGCGGAGATCGAGAAGCCCTCGGCGGTGCCGGAGGACGTCCGGAAGCTGATCGCCGAGAAGACGGCGCCCGTCAGCGAGCGGACGCATCCCCTCCTGCGCACGCATCACAACGAAATCTGGGAGACCGATTCCGACACGACGCTCGTCACCGGCGCCGCCGCGCCGCCGTTCATGCGCCTCCGCTTCGACGACACGATTCCGGGGAAGGAGAAGGACTACGACGCGGTGATGAAGCGCGTGCGCGCCGCGTGCGAGAAGGCGAACGTCAGCATCCTTGCGTTCTTCTCGGTCTACGGCGACGGCGCGTATCGCTATCTCTTCATGAGCGACAAGCCGGTCGATCTCCACGCAATCCTCGGCCGCGAGTTGCTGAGCGACTGGCAGAAGTGCGTGATCACGTCACGCGACGTCGAGGCATCGGCGCGTCCCGACCTCAGCGCCACCGAGCCGGCGCACTGGCTGCCGTAAGAGTCAGTCGCGGGAGATCCAGCCGCCGCCGAGACAGAGATCGCCGTCGTAGAAGACGACCGCCTGTCCCGGTGCGACGCCGCGTAGCTTCTGCGCGAAGACGATGCGCGAGCGATCGCGGTCGAGCGGCGTAATCGTCGCGGCGACGTCCGCCATGCGCGAGCGGACCCGCGCCTGCACCTCGATCGGACCCACGGGCGGCTCGCCGGTGATCCAGTGCACGCGCTCCGCGATCAGCTCCGCACGCTCGAGCTTCGACGCGGGGCCGATGGTCACGCGCTTCGTGAAAGGGTTCACGTCGACCACGTACATCCGCTCGCTCGCACCGCCGACGTCGATGCCGCGGCGCTGGCCGATCGTGAAGTGGTAGTAGCCGTCATGGTGTCCGACGACGTTGCCGTCGACGTCGACGATCTCACCCGCTCCGTCGCCCGGCGTGATCCCCGATTCGCGCTCGACGATCGACGCGTAGCTGTCGGTCTGCGGCACGAAGCAGATCTCGTACGACTCTTTCTTCCGCGCCACGGCGAGGCCGCCTTTCTCAGCGATGTCGCGCACCTCGGGCTTCGTCAGCTCGCCGAGCGGGAAGAGCGCCTCGCTCAGCTGCCCCTGCGTCAGCTCGAAGAGAAAGTACGTCTGGTCTTTCGCCAGATCGAGTGCCTTGCGGAGCTCGAACGTGCCGCCCTTCGCGATGACGCGCGCGTAGTGTCCGGTCGCGATCTTCTCCGCGCCGATGGCGACCGCCTTCTTGTGGAAGAGATCGAACTTCACGTGCGTGTTGCAGAGGACGCACGGGCTCGGCGTCAGACCGCTGAGGTAGTTCTGCACGAACGGCGTGATCACCTTGTCGTGGAAGTCGCTCTCGAGGTTGAGCGTGAAGTGCGGGATGCCGAGCTTCCACGCGACGCGCTTCGCGTCGGTGAGGTCGTCGATCGTGCAGCAGCCGCCGTACGTCGAGTCGGCGTTCGTGAGGTTGTCGTACATCTGCATCGACAGTCCGACTACCTCATGTCCAGCGGACTGAAGAATGTATGCGGCCGTCGAAGAGTCGACGCCGCCCGACATGGCTACGGCGATTTTCACGTTCGGTTCACGATCAATGGGTGAAATAGCGCATGTCGCTGAGGCATAATTCCAGCGTTGTCGCCGTGAGCATCGCTGAACAAATAGGGACGCAGGCGCGTGTGCTGGTCGTGGATGACGATGCCGCCATCCGGCGGATGATCGTCGCTGCTCTACGACGTGAAGGCTACAGCTTTCTCGAGGCAGCGAACGGCAGAGACGCGCTCGACCTCATGCAGGAGCAGCATCCGGACGTCGTGGTGCTCGACCTGATGATGCCGATCCTCTCCGGGTGGGACGTGCTCCGGGAACGCGCCCACGACGCGGCCATGCGCAAGATCCCGGTGATCATCGTCAGCGCGAATCGCGACCCCGAGATCGCGACCGCCGTCAACGCCGGCATCTGCGCCTTCCTGCCGAAGCCGTTCGACATCACCGCGCTCAGCGCGCTCGTCCGCAGCTGTATCCCGGCCCGTTAAAACGTCGCGCTCTTCTCCTGGGCGTCGAGGACGGCGATGGCGGCCATGTTCACGATGTCGTTGACGTCGACGCCGCGCTGGAGGACGTGCACCGGCTTCGCCAGTCCCTGGAGAATCGGCCCGATCGCTTCGGCGTTGCCGAGGCGCCAGAGGAGCTTGTAGGCGGCGTTGGCGGCGTCGAGGCCGGGGAAGACGAGGACGTTCGCGTCGCCCTGGATGACGCTCCAGGGGTACTCCTCCTGCGCCACCTCGGGGAAGACCGCGGTGTCCGCCTGCATCTCGCCTTCGATGATCAGATCGGGGCGGCGCTGCTTCACGAGCGCGACCGCTTCCTTCACCTTCTCGCTGTCGGGATGCTTCGTCGATCCGAAGTTGGAGAACGACACCATCGCCACGCGGGGCTCGAGGTTGAACCGGCGCGCGGTCTCGGCGGTCGCGATGGCGATCTCGGCGAGCATGTCGGCGTCGGGGGCGATGTTCACGGTGGTGTCGGCGAGCACCAGCATCCGGCCGTGGAACATCAGCAGGTACGCGCCGCTGACGTGCTTCACGCCCGGCCGCGTCTTGATGATCTGCAGCGCAGGGCGGATGGTGGCCGGGTAGTAGGCGCGGAGGCCGGCCACCGCGCCGTCGGCATCGCCGCACTCGACCATCATCATCGCGAAGTAGTTCCGCGAGTTGAGGATTCGCGCCGCGTCGGCGTACGTGATGCCGTGCCGCCGGCGCATGTCCGCAAAACGGTGCGCGTATCGTTCGAAATCGGGTGACGCCGCGATGTCGATGGTCGTGATCTTCGACTCGTCGATGTTGTACTTCTGCAGCAGGTCTGCGATCTGTTCCCGGCGAACCAACAGAATCGGATGCGCGATGTGCTCGTCGATGAGCACTTTCGCCGCGCGGATGATCTTCTCCTGCTCCCCCTCGGGGAAGACGATGCGCTTCGGGTCGCGCTTGGCGCGGTCGAAGATGAGCTGCATGACGCCGCGCGAACGGCCGAGGAGGTTTTCGAGGCGGCGGCGGTAGGCGTCGAAGTCGGCAATCGGCGACTGTGCGACGCCGGTTTCGGCGGCGGCGCGCGCCACCGCTACCGGGACGTTGAGCAGCACGCGGTAGTCGAACGGCTTCGGGATCAGGTACTCGCGGCCGAAGACGAAGCGCTGTTTGCCGTACGCCTTGAGCACGGAGTCAGGAACGTCTTCCTTCGCGAGATTCGCCAGCGCGTGCGCGGCCGCGAGCTTCATCTCCTCATTGATGGCGGTCGCGCGGCAGTCGAGCGCACCGCGGAAGATGAACGGAAATCCGAGGACGTTGTTGACCTGGTTCGGGTAGTCGCTGCGGCCCGTCGCCATGATGACGTCGTCGCGCGCCGCTACCGCCTCCTCGTAGCCGATCTCGGGATCGGGATTCGCCATCGCGAAGACGATCGGGTCCTTCGCCATGCTGCGGATCATGTCCTGCGTGACGATGCCGCCGACCGAGAGGCCGACGAAGACGTCGGCGCCTTTGAGCGCCTCGGCAAGCGTCCGCGCCGGCGTGTCCGCCGCGAACTCCTCTTTGTACGACGTCATGTCATCCTTGCGGCCCTTGTAGATGACGCCGTGGCGGTCGGTGAGGATGACGTTTTCTTTGCTGAGGCCGAGCTTCAGGTAGAGGCGGAGGCACGCCATCGCCGCGGCGCCCGCGCCGCTGATGACGATCCGCACCTGGCCGATCTTCTTTCCCGCCACTTCGAGCGCGTTGATCAGCGCGGCGGCGGAGATGATCGCGGTGCCGTGCTGGTCGTCGTGGAAGACGGGGATGTTCATCTCCGCCTTCAGCCGCTCCTCGATCTCGAAGCACTCCGGCGCCGCGATGTCCTCGAGGTTGATGCCGCCGAAGGTCGGCTCCATCATCTTGACGGCCTGGATGAACGCCTCGGTGTCGCGCGTCGCGAGCTCGATGTCGAAGACGTCGATGTCTGCGAAGCGCTTGAAGAGGACGGCCTTCCCTTCCATCACCGGCTTGCCGGCGTCGGGCCCGATGTTGCCGAGGCCGAGGACCGCGGTGCCGTTGGTGATGACGGCGACGAGGTTCCCTTTGTTCGTGTACTTGTAGACGTCGCTCGGCGTCTTCGCGATCTCGAGGCACGGCACCGCGACGCCGGGCGTGTACGCGAGAGAAAGGTCGCGCTGCGTGGCGGTCGGCTTCGTAGGGACGACTTCGGTTTTTCCGGGACGGGGGCTCAGGTGGTATTCGAGAGCGTCATCGCGGTTGTTGTCGGCCATAGGGGCGCGAGTCTACAGCAGGGTCGCGATGTACCAGCGGTTGCCCTCGGGGTCGATGACGCCGCCCACGCGCTGGCCGTACGGCTGGTCGCTGGGGGGGAAGAGCGTCGTCCCACCGGCGTCGAGCGCACGCTTATAGACGCGGTCGGCGTCGTCGACAAAGAGGTGCATCGCGGCCGGCATCGGCTGCCATTCGCCGTGCGCGCTCGAGAGCTCGATCGGCGAGTCGCCGATGAGGAACGTCGCGTACGTCACGCCGCCCTGAGGCGACATCACGAGCTCCTTCTCCATCGCACCGAACGCGCCTTTCAGGAAGTCGATGAACTCGGTCGCACGCGTCGCATGGAAGAACGGCGTGATCCAGCGGAAGCCCTCGGGGCGGATCTCTTTCCCGTGCGTCGCGATGTACCAGTAGTTCCCCATCGGATCTTCGATGCCCGCCTCGCGGTCGCCGTACGGCTGATCGGTCGGGGCGTGCAGCGTTCGCGCTCCGGCGGCTACCGCCTTCTCGTACACGGCGTCCACGTCTTCGACGTAGAGGTGCAGCTCGAAGCGCCGCGCGTCGGCGAGGTTCTCGACATCGCCGAGCTCGATCCGCGAGTCGCCGATCAGGATCTGCGAGTGCATGATTTTCTCGGGATCGTCCGGGCGCGGGTGGCGCTCCTCGACCTTCGCACCGAACGCACGCTCCAGAAAGTCGATCAGCTTCGCGGCACCTTCGCCTGCGAGATACGGCATCACAGTCTGCATACCAGTCATCGGCAGAATCCTCCGTTTCAGTTCGCGTTTGAATTGCGGATCGGGGAGACCGCGCAGATCGGCGGCGACGAGCGCCAGCATCGCGAGCTCCGGTTCGGCGACGTCGCGCCGCGTCTCTCCCGCGAGCATCGCGTCGATCGCTTCGTCGAGACGTTCGATTAGGTCGATCTCAGCCATTGATCATCTGAGTCCGCAGCGTCTGCAGACCCCTCCATTGAAGCTGTTTGACGGCGCCCTCGCTGCGCCCTATCTCCTGCGCGATCTCGCGGATGCTCTTCTCCTCGCCGAAGCGCATGAAGATCACACGCCGCTGGTCGGCGGGAAGGCGGTCGACGGAGCGGAAGAGCATCGCCCGCCGCTCGACGTCGTCATGGCTCGCTTCGGGCGGCGCGTCCGGCAGCGGCCGTGACTTGCGGTGGAAGTGATCGGCGATCGCGTTCGCCGCGATGCGATACAGCCACGCCACGAACGGAGCGCCGCGCCACTCGAAACGGCCCAGGTTCGCGAGGGCGTTCTGGAAGACGTCGGCCGTGATGTCCTGCGCATCGCTGCGATCGCCGACGCGGCGCAGGACGTACGCGTACACCCGCTCGAAGTGTTCGTCGTAAAGGTCGGCGAAGCGGCTCGGATCCGCCTTTGCCGCCTCGATGCGCCGCTGCTCGTCCTCCATCCCGGTCCATTAAAACCGGGATGGAGGCGAAAAGTTACGGTGTGTGGTTAAACCGCGCGGCGTTTGCGGGGGGTGGGGCGCGGGGCGCTCTCGGCGCGAACGGGCTCCTCGGTGCGCGCGGAACGGGAGGGGCCGCTGATGTCGCGCCGGCGGCCGGTCAGGTTGTTCCAGGCGATGGCGACCGCGGGAACGATGGTGACCGTCGAGTACGTACCGGCGAGGACGCCGATGAGGAGGATCCACGCGAACTCGTGGATGACCTTGCCGCCGAAAAGGAGCAGCGCGATGAGAACGATGACGACCGATCCGGAAGT
>DASXIH010000354.1:0-9200 GCA_036498125.1 Thermoanaerobaculia bacterium | reverse complement strand
TCTCGTCCGCTCAGGCCGCGCGATAGCGCGGCTGACGCCGCGCCTGAGCGGACGAGACGTCCGCTCCCCCTAAACTGCACGGCGAATCAATCAAACCGCGCGGCGGGTCCGTCAGACCGCGCGGCGGGTCCGTCAGACCGCGTGGCGGGTCCGTCTGGCCGCGTGGCAGGTCCGTCAGACCGCGAGTTTGATCCGTCAACCCGCGAGTTTGATCCGTCAACCCGCGAGTCTGATCCGTCTGTCCGGTCGCCAGATCCGTCTGCTCGCGCGGCGGATCGGTTTGCCGGCTCGCCAGATCTCTCAACCCGCGAGTCTAATCCGTGTACTCGCGAGTTAGATCCGTCTACTCGCGAGTAAGATCCGTCTACTCGCGAGTAAGATCCGTTAACCCTCGAGTCAGATCCGTCAACCCGCGAGTCTGACCCGTCTACCCGTGAGTCAGATCCATCTGCCAGCCGGTCTAACGCGTTTGCCAGCGACGTTGATCGATCAGCGGCGCTCCCAGTCGGCGACGCCTCCAGGGACAACGGTGAAGCAGGGATGCGGAAGCGGATTGCGTTCGCGGATCGCGCGGCGATAGTCGGCGGGACTGCGTTCGCGCAGCTTTCGCTTCAGGTGACCCCACTCGTACTCGAGCTGGCCAGTCGTGACGGTAAGGACGACCGCGCGCCGCGGCATCGCGATTCGTGACCGGTCGAACGAATAGCCCCGCCGATCGGCCTCGTCGGCGATCGAGTGGAGGTACGTAGCAATCGCCCGCGCGGCGACTTAAATCGAATCAGCTGAGGATGATGCGTGTATCCGCGTGTCAGTCCGCCGAGAACCGCCTGCGCGAGAAGAGCCTCCCGCCAAACCGCGACCAGTCCTTTGACGTCTAGATACTGCGGATGGATCGACCAGAGCCTCACTCCGGGCAGGATAACTTGTGCCGGACACGAGAACTACGAAATTCTTCGTTGACAAATTACGAAACCGTTCGTATCTTGATCCGTATAGGTGAAAAGATGACGGACAAGACAGGCACCCCACGACCCACCGACGCCGAACTGGCGATCCTGAACGTCTTGTGGGAGCGCGGCCCCAGCACGGTCCGCGACGTCCACGACACGCTCATCAGCCAGGCGCACGGCACGGGCTACACCACGGTCCTGAAGCTGTTACAGATCATGACCGAAAAGGGGCTCGTCGTACGCGACGAGTCGCAGCGCGCCCACATTTACGAGGCGCGGTACAGCGAACAGAAGACGCAGCGCCAGCTCCTGGCGGACCTGATGGAGCGCGCGTTCGGCGGCTCGCCCGCCAAACTCGTCATGCAGGCGCTGTCGTCGAAGAAAGCCAACCCGGAAGAGCTCGAAGAGATCCGGGAAGTCCTCGCGAAGCTGGAAGGAGAATCACGATGATCGGCAGCATCTTCAGCGGTCCCGTCGCCCAGTCGATCGGCTGGGCCCTTCTTCACCTCGTCTGGCAGGGAGCGATCGTCGCGGCGATCCTCGCTGCCGCGCTGGCGCTGATGGCGCGGCGCACCGCGAACGCGCGCTACGCGATCTCGTGCGCCGCGCTGGCGCTCCTGCCGCTGCTCGCCGCCGTCACGGCGTGGCGCGCCTACGAAGAGCCGCCGCTGCCGCTGGAAGGCGGGAGCGCCATCCTCCGCGCACAGACGCTTCCGCTCGACGTGGCGAAAGCGGCGGCGGTGCACGCGACCCGCGCGACGCTCCGCTCGTTCGGCGAGATCGCGCATGACGCCTTGCCGAACGTCGTCCTGCTCTGGCTCGTCGGCGTGACGATCCTCTCGATCCGTCTCGTCGTCAGCTGGAGCCGCATCAGGAAGCTCGCGCTCAACGCCTCCCCCGCCACCGAGACGTGGCAGCGGACGCTGACGCGGCTTGCCGATGCACTCGCACTCCGCCGCGGCGTCGCGATCCTCGAGTCGGCTGCCGTCGAAGTGCCGACGGTCATCGGCTGGCTCAAGCCGCTGATCCTTCTTCCGATGAGCACGATCTCGGCCCTCAAGCCCGAAGAGATCGAGATGCTCCTCGCCCACGAGCTGGCGCACATCCGCCGGCACGACTTCTTCGTCAACCTGATGCAGACCGCAGTGGAGACGCTCATGTTCTACCACCCGGCGGCCTGGTGGATTTCTCACCGCATCCGCGTCGAGCGCGAGCACTGCTGCGACGACATGGCGATCGAGACGTGCGGCAGCGCCCTTCGCTATGCCCGCGCCCTCACCCACCTCGAAGAGCTGCGCGCGCACCAGACGGAGCTGGCGCTGGCCGCGAACGGCGGTTCTCTCCTCACCCGCATCCGCCGCCTCGTCACCTCCGACGACGACTCCGCCAGCGACACGTCGCGCTGGGGCGCCGCCGCCGCGGTTCTCGCGGTCGTCATCGCGGTGCTGGCGATTCCGTCGATGCCGGCGCTCGCGAAGCGCAACGCCGACGAGCTCCCGAGCAACCCACCGAAGAAGGCGATCGCCGCGAAGCCGTCGGCGACTACGATCACCGTCGAGAGCAAGTCGGCCACCTGCAACAAAGACCGCGAAGGCGACACCGCCGACCTCGACGTCAACGACATCGAGATCAATGCCGACACTCCCGAGCCGCCGGATCCACCCGAGCCGCCGGAAGCCCCTGAGGCGACGATGGTCTGGCCCGCGGTCGCAGGAACGCCTGCACCGCCCGCACCGCCGGCGATCAACCTCATCACACCGCGCATCGCCCTCGCCGCTCCGCGCGCCCGTGTCAGCGTGACTCCGATGCCGGCGCTGGCGCCGATGGCAATGGCGTTCGCGTCGGACGTCGCCGACGGCGTCATCGAAGGCGTCACCGGCGGAATCGAAGGCGGCGTGAAAGGTGGAGTCAAAGGCGGCGTCGGCGTTTGGAAGGTTCGCTCCAGACACATCGGAGCCGACGGAAAGCTTTCCGTCGACGACCTGATCACCCTCCGCTCCTCCGGCGTCACTCCCGAATACATCAAGCAGATGCGGAGCACCGGCTTCGGCGACCTGTCGCTCGACGAGATCGTCGCGATGCGCTACCAGGGCGTCACACCCGACTACGTCTCGCAGATGCGCAACAGCGGCATCGAGATCAAGCGCCCCGAAGACATCATCACCCTCCGCTCGATGGGCGTGAGCCCGGCGTACGTCAAGGAGATGGCCGGCGCCGGCTACCACAACCTCAGCGCGCGAGAGCTCGTCGAGCTGCGCTCGATGAACGTTTCTCCGGCCTTCGTCAAGACGCTCGCTGACGCCGGATACACGAACCTCTCCGTCCGCGACCTCGTACGGCTCGCCGCCAGCGGAGTCAACGCCGACTTCATCCGCGACATGGCGCAATACCGGGAGAAGAAGTGATGAAACGCATACTCGCTGTCGCCATCACCTTTCTCCTCGCCGCCGCGTTGCACGCCGAGTCGCTGCGCGGCATGTGGACCGCCTCGACCTGGTCGGTCAAGGACATCGAGCGCATTCAGCTCAACATGAACCGCGAGCACAGCAACTGGGGTCAGGACTTCAAGATCTCTGCGTTCGAGGGTCTCTCCCGCGCGCAGATCACCTCGGCGTCCGACGCTCCGGTGAAGTTCGCGCTGCGCCGCGATGCCGGCACCATCTCGTTCGACGGATCGTTCCGCGACGGCGAAGGCGCCGGCCACTTCACGTTCACGCCGAATGAGACCTACCTCGGCACGCTGCGGTCGATGCACATCTCGCTCGATGACGACAGCGAACGCGGTCGCACCGAGGGCGAGGAGCTGTACCGCCTCACGATGTTCGACGTCTCGCTCGATTTCATCCGGCAGATGCGCGAGCTCGGGTACGAAGTGGGCGTCCGCGATCTCGTCCGCTTCCGCATCCACGGCGTCAGTCCGGAGATGGTGCGCGAGCTCCGGAGCCTCGGCCTCGATCACGTTCCCGCCGAGGATCTGGTTCGGATGCGCATCCACGGCGCAACGCCCGAATTCATCCGCGCGATGGCCGATTCCGGCTACCGCAACCTGACCACCGAGAGCCTCGTCCGTTTCCGCATCCACGGCGTCACGCCCGAGTTCGTCCGCGACATCGCCGCCCTCGGCTATCGCGACGTTCCGGGCGACGACCTCGTGCGGATGCGCATCCACGGCGTCACCCCCGAGTTCATCCGCGACGTCGAAAGCGCCGGCTACAGGAACGTCCCCGTCGAAAAGCTGATCCAGATGAAGATCCACGGCATCGACGGGGCGTACCTGAAGGCGATGGCCCACTAGCCTCTCAACGCACGCTCACATCCGCGATGTGACGGATGTCGCCGCCACCCTCGACGAGACGGAACGGAACGATCTCGATCGAGGGCTGGCGGGGGCCATCGTCCCGCCCGTCGTCACGCCTGTCGTCACGAATGATCACCACGATTCCGCGGCTGATCCCCATCGGTCCGGCGGCGAAGTAGCGGACGCCGACGTGGTAGACGCCGTGCTCGATCTTCGCGCCGCGGATCACCTCGGGGCCGAGGCCTTGCGTGATGTCCTCGTACAACTCGATCCCCGACGGGTTCTGCATGTGGCCGTAGTAGCACTCGGAACCTGACGGATCGATGAGGTGGAGATCGACATCGTTCGCGTCGGTCTCCCACGCCAGCGTGACGCGGAGCGTATCGCGGCGGGTCAGGTCGACCGCATATTCTCGCGCCCGCGCGACGATCTCCTCGCGGCGGGACGGCTCTTTCGCCATCCACGCGCGATAGACGTATCCGAGCTCCTCGTGCAGCACGCGCTGCACGTTGCCGTACCAGTTCGGGAAATGCTGGTGCGTCGCCGACTCCAGCACCCGTGCCGCCTCTTCGACGCGGCCGTCGAGCCACAGCATCAGCGCGAGGTGGCGATACCCGTTCGCGCGGTCGGGACGCAGTTCGAGCGCCCGGCGCAGCGGCGCCTCGGCCAGCGATGCGCGGTGCGCACGGGCGAGCAGCATTGCGGCGCGCTGGAGGAGCTCCGTCTTCCCCGGCGCGATCTCGATGAGCGACGCGTCGGCGCGCGCCGCTTCGCTCTCATTGCCGAGGTGCTCGTCGGATTGCCCGAGGACTTCGTAGACCTGCGGGTTCTCCGGGTCGTACTCCTGCCAGGAGATCGCGAGCCGGCGCAACGCGCTCCACTCGTCGCGCGCCGCGAGCGCCTCGCTGAGCTGGTTGTACAGCTCGCGGTCGCGCGGATTCCGGCGGACCTGCTCCTCGAGCTCGGCGACGCGCTCGTTCGAAGGCCGCGCTGCACGCGACCAGTCGGCGTCGGATTGGCGCTCTTCGCGCCGGCGCATTGCAGCCGGCGGGGTGGGCCTTGGCGCACTAACCGGAGCCGGTTCATTTGCCGCGGTTCCGATGACTCCGCCAACAACTCCACCAGCCACTCCGCCAACGACGCCGCCTTCGACACCTCGTTCGACTTTTTCGAGGAGCAGCGGCGCCTCGGCCGTGACGGTGATGCTCTGCTGCGCTTGGGCAGCGAAATCCCTCGGAGCCTGCGCGGGCTGCACCGGCATCTTCTGCGTAACGATGGGAGGCGGAGCGCTCGTGCGCCGATCGAGCCGTGCGATCCCACCTGCATCGATCGTCAGGATCGCCGCGAGCGCGCGCCGGTCCAAACCAAACCGCTGGTAATCCCACTCGCTTTCCAGGACGAGCATCGTCGTTAGTGGAATGACGACGCGCTGTTCGGTACTGATCTTCACCTGCTCCGTCGCCAGGGCATTGCGCACGGCCTCGGACGGCTCCGTCGCCTCGCGCATCGAGAGATAGTCGAGGTATTCGCGATACGCCTCCCGTTCGAGGAGCGGCGTGAACGTTTGCGCATCCAGCGAGGAGGTGGCTGGTGCCGTGATCCCGCCGAGCATCACCCGCGGCTCCGACGCAACGTGAACCTTGCCGGCTACGATCACTTCATCGCCCGGCTGCACGTCGTCGATATGCTGCGGGTAGACCCACTCGGCGTTGGGGTCCGCGATCTCGTACGAGGCGCCGGCGGGCCGCTGCAGCGCCTGCGCCGCCTCACGCACACTCTCGTCGAGCGACTCGGAGAAGGGCACGCGGACAATCCGTCCACGCCCGCCAACGACCGTTTTCGCCAGCGAGGCGTCTTCGCGTGCGCCGAGGATGAGCGCGTCGACGATTGCGCCGCGCGGAATCGCGTTCGCGAGGTCGGTCAGCTCTTTCTTGTCGACGGTGCCGAGCGTCGGGACGAAGTCGCTGGCGATGACGATCGCGCGATTCGGATGCTCCCTCGCCTCGGACGCGACGCGTTTGAGCAGCGCGCCGATGTCGGTGCCGCCGAGGAAGAGGCGGTCTTTGAGCGCGTTCGGGCTGCTGACGTTCGCGAATTCCTGGTCGAACGCGACGAGCTGGACGTGATCCGACTCCGGCAGCGACGCGATCAGTTGTTCCAGCGCGCGAATGCGCTGCGATTGCGACTCGGCGGCCGACGCCGAGGTGTCGACGAAGAAGAGCCAGTCGTGCGGCGGCTTGATCTTCGCGAGCGGCACGTCGGGACGGAACGATGCGATGTAGAAGTCGCCCGCGCGGACCGTCTGCGCGCGCGGCGCCGCGGCGGTCGGATGGAACGCGATCCAAACGTCGTGATCCGGCGTGTAGTCCTGCTGGTCGATCGAGAAAATGTCGGCGGTCGAATGGACGGCGCCGTCGATCGGGTCGGCGCCCTTTTCAACCGTCGTTTCGCCCTGCAGCGGCGTCACGAACGCCCGAAAGCTGAATTTGCCAATCTTCGGCAGCCCGCGGAGCGGGAACGTGTACTTCCGAACGTTCTGGTGCATCGGGAGGAGCTGCGAGTACGACAGGAGAATCCGCACCGGCGCGTTCGGCGCGATCGGAAAAATACGCGCGGAGAAGCGGTTCCCCTGGTCCTGCTCCAGCAGCGCCGGGTCGCGCATCTGATGCAGGAACTGCTCGTACACCTGGTTCGCGCGCAGCCGCTCGACGACCTCCCCTTCCATCAGCGTCCCGTTCACGTCCTTCGCGAAGCGGCTGATGGCGGCGTTCGCCGGCAGCGTGCAACTAAAGCGCCCCTCGATCCGCCGCGGCTTCGGATTCCGAAAGCGCAGCTCGATCTCGGTCAGCGAGAGCATGCCGTGGATCGCCGTCCTTACCGACAGCTCCTCGAGCGTCAGCTCCTGCCCATCGGAGTCGGAGAGCGAGATCGGGGCGACCGCCCCCAGTGTGGCGCCGGCAATCCTGCCGGCGGCCTTTTCATGCGCCGGCGAGGCCGGCGGCGCCCCACTGAGACCGATGCAGAGGACGGCACCGACGACGAGCGACGCGGTGGTGAGCAGTGAGCGCGACATCGTGTTCATGCCGGCTTAGACATGCCACGACGCCGGAACGAAACCGCAGTTTCCGAAAACTACTTCTTGTTCGTCTTCACCAGCGCTTCCATGTGCGCCAGGTATTTCTCGAACGCGCGGCGTCCCGCGGCGGTGATCTGGTAGTCGGTCCGCGGGATCCGTCCGACGAAGTACTTCTTCGTCAGGATGTATCCCGCTTCCTCGAGCTTGCGCGCGTGCACGCTGACGTTGCCGTCGCTCGTCTGCAGGACGTCGCGCAGCTCTACGAACGTCAGTTTGTCGTTCACCGCGAGCGCGCTCATGATCGCGAGCCGCACCCTCTCGTGAATCATCCGGTCGAAATCGGGAACGGTTCGCTTCTCGATGACGCGCGGCGCCTCAGCCGGCGCCGTGTTGCGTTGTGCTCTAGCCGCCATAGTTCCTCGCAATGATGGTACCGAAGATGATGTGCAGGCCGCCGAAGCCGGCGGCAAGGAGAACGTTCCCGAACGGAATGAAGAGTGCCGCGATGCCGAGCGCCATGAAGCAAACGCCCATGACCGGGACGACGCGGATCGAGAACGCGCCGCTCGAAATGAACGACGCGCCGTAGCAGAGGAGCCACAGCGCGGGAAGGAGCGCGTGGTCGCCGGCGCGCACGACCGCGACCGTCATCAGCGCCGCCGCCGCGATCGGCGCGAAGTAGCTGACGAAGAACCGCCGCGCCGCGGGCGAGCGCAGCGTGACGCCCGCGCGCGCCGCCTTCCGCGACATCAGCACGAAGGCGACGATCGCCGCGAAGACCGCGTCCGCCAGCCACGCGGCCAGCCAGCGGTCGCCGTGCAGCGGCCGCGCGACGAACGCCGTCACGATCGCGCTCGCGCCGATGATGACGCCCCCAACGCCGGGAATCGACGTAAAGGCGCCGGCGCGCTCCATCGCGTCGCGGATGTAGCGAAGGTTCGCGAACGCGTGGTCGCCGATGCGGACCGGCTCAGTCACATAAAGCAATTTAACATCTTCGTCTGGAGGGGCTGACGCCCTCGTCCGCCCGGCGCGGCAAAGCCGCGCTATCGCGCGGCTGGGCGGACGAGGGCGTCCGCCCCTCCAAGGAATTCGTTAGGGTGCGGCGGCCCGATCGAGAAACCACCACGTCTCGACGCCGGCCGTCGCGAGCGCGATCGGATACTCGGCGCCGTCGCGAACGGCGCGCAAAACCTCGCGCTTCGACTCCCCCGCCACCTGCACCATCCGCAGCCCGGCCGCGCGGATCACCGGCTTCGTGATCGTCACGCGCCACATGTCGAGCTTCTGCACGAAGACCGCGGTCGCGATCTTGTCTTCGACGTTCAGCGCATCCGTGCCGGGGAAGAGCGAGGCCGTGTGTCCGTCGTCGCCGACGCCGAGGACGACCGTGTCGAGCTTCTCGATCCCGAACTCGTGCCACTCGCGCTCGAACTCCCGCACCGTCGCCTCCGGGTCGTTCAGTTCCGTCTTGAAGCGGAGGAACCGGTGCGCGGGGGCGATCCCGCGCGCGAAGAGCGTGCGGCGAATCATCGCGGAGTTCGACTGCGGGTCGCTCTCGGGGACATACCGCTCATCGACGACGACCCAGGTGATGCGCCGATCGCGCAACGCGTCGTCGCTGCCGAGGGTCTCGTAGACCGGAACAGGCGTCGAGCCGCCCGAGAGCGCGATCACGGCGCCGTCAGTGGCACGCTCCGCGATCGCCCGCGCCGTCCCGCGCATCAGCTCGTCCTTCGACTCGAAGATGCGAAGGTTCATCAGGCAACCCGCTTCGCCAGCTCGACAGAGATGGGCAAGACCTTCAGCAGCAGCCGGTCGCTCGCAGGGTCCTGCAACTCGCGCACGATGAGTTGATCGGTCGTCCGTTTGTGCG
>DASXIH010000353.1:0-14804 GCA_036498125.1 Thermoanaerobaculia bacterium | reverse complement strand
GTGGCCGCTCATCGCGCTCGGCTGGGTCATCAACCTCTTCCAGCGCGGCATGGCGTCGATGCAGCGGCTGCATGAAGTGTGGTCGGTCGAGCCGGAAGTCGCGCCAGGCGATGAGGCGATCGCCGAGCCGCGTGGCGATCTCGACGTCCGCAACCTCACGTTCTCGTACGACGGCCGTGCGGTATTGCGCGACATCGACCTGCAGGTGCGCCACGGCGAGACGATCGGTATCGTCGGCCGGACGGGGAGCGGCAAGTCGACGCTCCTCTCGCTCATCACCCGCACCTTCGAGCCGCCGCCGGGAACGATCTTCATCGACGGCCGGCCGGTCGAGACGATGCCGATCGAGCAGCTGCGCGACATCATCGGGATGGTGCCGCAGGAGACGTTCCTCTTCTCCGAGTCGATCGCGGAGAACATTCGTTTCGGGCGCGCCGAGGCGTCGCGCGATGAGGTGAGCGAGTCGGCCAACCTTGCGGGCCTCACCGACGACGTCTCCACGTTCCCGAACGGCATCGAGACGATGATCGGCGAGCGCGGAATCACGCTGTCGGGCGGGCAGAAGCAACGTACCGCGATTGCGCGCGCGCTCGTCCGCGACCCGCTCATCCTGATCCTCGACGACTCGCTGTCGGCGGTGGATACCGCGACCGAGGAGCGGATCCTGAACGCGCTGAGGAGCGTGAGGAAGGGGAGGACCGTGCTCGTCGTCTCCCACCGCGTCTCCTCGGTCAAAGACGCCGATCACATCGTCGTGCTCGATGACGGGCGGATCGTGGAGCGCGGCACGCACGAGACGCTGCTGACGCACGACGGCTACTACGCGGATTTGTATCGACGGCAGACGCTCGAGGACGAGATTGCGGAAATTGCCTGATGGCTGAGATCGAACGTCACGAAGAAGAAGGCGCCAAGGCATTCGATCCGCGGCTCGCGCGGCGGCTGCTGAAGTACCTCCGCCCGTACCGCTTCCGCGCGACGGTGTCGGTGCTCCTCGTCATCCTCTCGTCGATTCTCGAGATCCTCGGCCCCGCGATCATCGCGGTGGCGATCGATCTCTTCGTGAAGCCGATCAAAGGCGCGGCGTCGATCGGCGTCAGCGCCCGCATCGGCAACTGGATCGCGCACCACGGCTGGACGCTCCATCCGCTCGACGGCATCAACATCGCGGCGGGGCTCTACCTCGTCACCCTCGTGGCAGGTTTCGCCGTCCTCTACACGCAGATGGTCCTGATGAACCTGATGGGGCAGTACATCATGTACGACCTCCGCGAGCAGATCTTCGGACACCTGCAGCGGCTGGACGTGCAGTACTTCGACCGCCATCCGGTCGGGCGTCTGATGACCCGCGTCACCACCGACGTCGACGCGCTCAACGAGATGTTCACCGCCGGCTTCGTCTCGATCTTCGGCGACATCGTCGTGCTCCTCGGCATCATCGGCGTCCTCTTCTGGATGAACTGGAAGATGGCGCTCGTCCTCTTCTCCATCACGCCGTTCATCGTGGTCGTGTCGGCGTGGTTCCGCCGAGGGGCGAGGATCACGTATCGCGCCGTGCGCGTCCGCATCGCCGCGATCAACTCGTTCCTCCAGGAGCACCTGAGCGGAATGTCGACCGTGCAGCTCTTCAACCGCGAGGAGCGCGAGGCGGAGAAGTTCGACGAGTTGAACGGGCGGCACCGCGACGCGAACATCAACTCGATTTTCTACTACGCCGTCTTCTACCCGGTGATCGAGCTGATCGAGTCGGTCGGGATCGCGCTCATCGTCTGGTACGGTGGCGGACAGGTGGTCCGCGGAACGCTGTCCGTCGGCGCGCTCGTCGCGTTCTTCCAGTACGCGCAGCGCTTCTACGAGCCGATCTCGGACCTGTCGGAAAAGTACAACATCCTCCAGGCCGCGATGGCGGCGAGCGAGCGCATTTTCAAACTGCTCGACACGCCGGCCAGCATCGTCAAAGACGATGGCGCGCAACTCGACCAGATCGACTCGATCGAGTTCCGCAACGTCTGGTTCGCGTACAACGAGCCGGAGTGGGTGCTGAAGAACGTGTCGTTCAACGTGCGCCGAGGGGAGCGTGTGGCACTCGTCGGGCATACCGGCGCAGGGAAGACCACCGTCACCGCGCTGCTGCTCCGCTTCTACGACATCCAGCGCGGCGAGATCTGCATCAACGGCATCGACATCCGCGAGATCAACCTCGCGTCGCTTCGCCGCCTGTTCGCGATCGTGCAGCAGGACTTCTTCCTCTTCAACGGGAACGTCGCCGACAACATCTCGCTCGGCGATCCGGCGATCAGCGAGGAGTCGGTTCACACGGCGGCCGTACGCGTGCAGGCCGACCGCTTCATCTCACGCCTCCCGGAGGGCTACGCCTCCCTCGTCCGCGAGCGCGGCGCCGGCTTCTCCGTCGGCGAGAAGCAGCTCCTCTCGTTCGCGCGGGCGCTGGCATTTGACCCGCCCGTTCTGATCCTCGATGAGGCGACGTCGTCGATCGACACCGAGACCGAACAGCTCATCCAGCAGGCCATCCAGACGCTTCTCGAGGGCCGCACCTCGATCGTGATCGCCCACCGCCTCTCCACCATCCGCTCCGCCGACACGATCCTCGTCTTCCACCACGGCGAGATCCGCGAGCGCGGGACGCACGAGGAACTGATGGCGACGAACGGCTTGTATCGGAGGCTATACGAGATCCAGTACCGCGAAACGGCCGTCGCGTAACTCGTTTATTTGACTTACGTAATAAGTAGGAATACCGTTTGCTCCTAGTTCAAAACGGTAGTAGTCACCACACAGTGGGTGGGAAGGGAGGGGAAAGAAATGACCGTAAGGTTTTTCCCCGGAAGCCGTAGACAGAAAAGCAGCTTAGTGGCTGGCTTTCTACGGCAGTTTCAAGTCGATCACGAGCTCGCGACGCCGGAGCAGTACCGTGGCAACACGTTTCATCTCGGCACCGATCCCGCGGTCGAAGTCGACGGACGCCTGTTCGTCGATCCGAACGTCGACGCGTTGAAGAAAATCTTCCACGTCGGCTGACGCGCGTTTCACGCGCGTCCAAACATCGCAGCTGCCTCCCGTTCGACCGCGCTCTTGACGCGCGGCTCGAACGGCTTCGCGATCAGCGGCAGTTTCCCGTCGATGATCACTTCGGTATCCGTGACCTCGATCGTGCCATTGACGGAGAATCCCTTCGCCTTGCCGCTGAAATCGAGCCGGTCGCCGCTCCAGGTCATCTGCGAGTCGCTCGCGTAGTGTCCGTACTGCGCGAGCAGCTCGCCGAGGCGGCGGTCGACGATCTTGCGGGCTTCTTCACGGGTCGTGTGGTGGGGGACGATGATCTTCATGCGCGGCGCGTTGTATCACGGCAGGTGCGGTGTCTGGGAGGGGAGCAACTTCACCGCCAGCCACCGCTTCCCGACCGTGAACGAGCCGCCGAGCGGCGCCACGCCGCATCCTTCGATGCGCCGGATCCAGAGCGAGACATGCGTCGCGTCGCGCGGCGACCACTTGCTGCAGTCGCCGTAGAAGTAGAAGCCGTCGTGCTGCTGGTCGATCTGCATCTCGAACATCCCGACGTCCGTCTGCTCTTCGCCGCTGTCGACTTCGATGCCGATGACGCCGTAGCCGCTGACGTCATACCCGAGGATCTCGACGAAGCCGTCGACCGACCAGGAGAAATCCTTCCGGTCGCGCGGCATGTCGAACTCCAGGATCTTCGTCCAGCGCCCGCAGTCGGACGACATTGCGAGCGGCTGCAGCGCATCGCCGGCCGTCGTCGCCAAAATCGGCGCCTCCGCGGACGCCTCGGTCAGCGGAATCACCTTCGCCTGCGCCATCTCGTGCGGGAACCCGACGACGTCGATGGCGATGTTGTCCACTTCCGCCGCGCGATCCGATCGTCCCCAGAGCTGCACCGTGTGCGTGCCCTGATCGATCCATGCGCGATGGTCGAAGAGCATGACGCCGTCAGGCTGCACCAGCGGCGCCGCGACCATCCCCGAGCGCGTCCCGGGCCGCTCGCTGTCCACCGTCCACTCGAACCAAAGTGGCGAGCCGGCGGAGGTGATCGTGAGCGATGCCTGCATCGCCGCGTCGATGTCCCGCACGGAAGAGAGGAGAAGCGGCGCGCCGATCATCGTCCAGTCGTTGCCGAGGGTTGTCTTCTCTGCTGACGCCCGGTTGCTGCCGCTGTTCGCCGGCACGCCCTGCGCCGTGATCCACTGCAGCCCGACGTAGATCGCGCCCGGACTCCGCATTCGCATCCACATCGTCAGCAGGTGATTGCCTGCCGCGAGCTTCTGCACCGAGGCTCCGAAGCGGAACGACTTCGGAAACTGGTCGCCGACCCGCCGCTGCTGCGTCGTGATCGGCTCTCCGTCGACGCGCAACTGCACGTCGAAGATCGCGTCGGGCGCCGCCGTCGTCTTCCCGATGTGGAACGACGCCCGAACGAGGAGCGTGACGTCGACCGACGCATTCACGTTCGTCCGCTCGCTGCACGCCGTCTGGATCAGCGTCCAGTCGTCGGTGTTTCCCGCCCACATCCCGTCATGCAGCGGCTCACTCCATGGCCTCGTCAGGTCCTCGGTGTATGGAAACGTCGACGCCGCAAGCGTGTAGTGCCCGTTCGCAATGCAGTCCGCCGCGAGCGGGGAGGCGGCGACGAGCAGGAGGAGGGCGGCGATGAGGGTTCGCACCACGTTGCTACGTTTGACGACGCGAAATCGTCCGAGGTACCCTCGGTTTGGGACTTCCGCAGGGTCGACATCCCGCATGCTTTCCAAGGTATGCAGTGCCGCCACCCTCGGGATTGATGCAGTTCGGATCACCGTAGAAGTTGACTCGCACGGGGCGGGCCAGCCGGGCTTCAGGATGGTCGGCTTGGCCGACCTCGCGGTGCGCGAGTCGTATGCCCGCGTCAAAGCCGCGCTCGCGAATTCCGGTTTCTTCTTCCCCAATCGCCACATCGTCGTCAGTCTCTCGCCAGCCGATGTGAAGAAGGAAGGGTCGGCTTTCGACCTTCCGATCGCCATCGGAATCCTTCACGCCTCCGAGTTCCTGCGCGACGAGGACGTCGCCGACCGCGTTTTCGTCGGAGAGCTGTCTCTCGATGGCAGCGTGACGGCGATCCGAGGAACGCTGTCGATTTCGTCGGCGGTCGCGAAAGACCGCTCCATCCGCGAGCTGATCGTTCCGATGGCGAACGCGAACGAAGCCGCCGCCGTGGAGGATGTCTGCGTCATTGGCGCGGTGAACTTGCCGTGCTTGCTCGCGCATCTGCGAGGTGACATGCCGATCGCGCGCGCGACGTCCGCCGTGACCGCGGTCCCGCCACGCGAACCGGTCGATTTCAGCGACGTTCGCGGCCAGTCGCTCGCAAAGCGCGCACTGGAGGTCGCGGCGGCCGGCGGCCACAACGTAATGATGATCGGACCTCCCGGTTCGGGAAAAACGATGCTCGCGAAGCGGCTCCCGTCGATTCTCCCGCGGCTGACGCTCGAGGAGTCGATCATGACGACGAAGATTCACTCTGTGGCGGGGACGTTGCCGCCGTCGAGCGGTCTTCTGGTCCGGAGGCCGTTCCGGGCGCCGCACCACACGATCTCGACCGCGGGATTGGCGGGCGGTGGACGAGGTCCGCGCCCGGGCGAAGTGAGCCTCGCGCATCACGGCGTACTGTTTCTCGACGAGCTGACGGAGTTTCGGCGCGAGACGCTGGAGGCGCTCCGGCAGCCGGTCGAAGACGGCATCGTGACGATTGCGCGCGCCAGCCGGACCGTGTCGTTTCCGGCGCAATTCGTCATGGCGTGCGCGCTGAATCCCTGTCCGTGCGGTCATTTCAACGACGTCCGCCGGGAGTGCCTCTGCACCTCAACCCAGATCGCCCGCTACCTCTCGAAGATCTCCGGCCCGCTCCTCGACAGGATCGACCTTCAGGTCGAAGTCGCGGCTTTGAGCAGCGACGAGGTGTCGTCGCTCGAGCCAGGCGAGCCGTCGTCGGCCATCCGCGATCGCGTGGAAGCCGCACGCGCCATTCAGCACGATCGGTTCCGAGGGGCGCGAGTCACCTCCAACGCCGAAATGACCACGCGTCATCTCCGTAAGTTCTGCGAGCTCTCGACGGCATCCCGCCAGCTCCTGACGCAAGCGATCGACCGCCTCGGCCTCTCCGCCCGCGCCCACGACCGCATTCTGAAAGTCTCCCGCACCATCGCCGACCTTGCGAGCAGCGAACGGATTGAATCGGCGCACCTGGCCGAGGCGGTCCAGTACCGGGCGCTCGATCGGGCGTACTTCGGGGCGGGTTAGCCGGGCCGCGACTCACCGCGTGAAGCCGCGGAGCGGCGCCATCTCGTTAGCCCGGCGCGTCAGCGCCGGGAACCGAAGGAAGCGACCATCCAAAGCCGCGGAGCGGCGACATTCGCACTGCGGGAGGAGACATATGGCTCATCGATTCACATCACTCCTGACACACCTCATCTTCAGCACGAAGGATCGCTTCCCCCATCTTGATCGCGATCTCGCTTCCGAATGCCACGCCTACCTGGGCGGAATCATCGAAAACTGCGGCGGGAAACCGATCATCGTCGGTGGTTACGTGGATCACGTGCACTTACTGTTGGACTTGCCAGCCACACAATCCGTTGCCGACTACGTCCGGAAGCTCAAATCGAATTCATCGAAGTGGATTCACGAGAAATGGCAGCACCGATCCAAGTTCCAATGGCAGCGCGGGTATGCGGCCTTTGCCGTGAGCCGTTCTGCGCGGGACGGAGTGATCGGGTACATCGAGCGGCAAGAACAACATCACCGGAAGATGACGTACCAGGACGAACTGCGCCGGTTCTTGAAACGACACGGGCTGGAGCCGGACGAACGATACATGTGGGAGTGACGAGCGGATGCCGCCGCTCCGCGGCTGTGGACGGGAGGGCGCGCCATATTCCCAGCGCTCACGCGCTGGGCTAATGGGATGGCGCCGCTCCGCGGCTGAGCCTGGAGTGTGAACCTGGCGCGGAACCTGATGCCCGATCCGCATCATCTCGATCGTAACGTCGATGCGATGCTTTCGCCTTCGACGTCCTTCTGCACTTTCCGCAGTGCTTCGCGTTTCGACGCCGCGGAGCGGCGACATCCCATTAGCCCAGCGCGTAAGCGCTGGAAACCGAAGATCACCCATTCGAGGCCGCGGAGCGGCGAAATCCCATTAGCCCAGCGCGTAAGCGCTGGGAACCGAAGGCACCCCCCATTCGAAGCCGCGGAGCGGCGACATTTCTTATCGCACAAGGAGATCTGAGTGGACTTGCCGGCAACGCACACCCTCGCGGGCTTCGTACGGAAGCTCAACGAATTCATCGAAACGGATTCATGAAAAATGGCCGCGGCGATCCACTTTTCAGTGGCAGAAGGGATACGCGGCGGCGTTCGCAGCGGATGCCGCCGCTCCGAGGCTGTGGACGGGAGGGCGCGCCGTATTCCCAGCGCTTACGCGCTGGGCTAATGAGATGGCGCCGCTCCGCGGCTGAGCATCGAACATCGACACCCGTCTCAAGTGCTGCGGATCTTGACCGGATTGACAAGCAGGTACCGCATCGGAGGGTAGGGATATACGGCTCTGCGTCACTCCGTAAACAGGAGGATTTATCATGCGCCTGAGGAGCCTTGCTGTCTTCCTTCTTCTTGCCCTTGTTTCTCTTCCTCTCACTGCCCAACCGTCGGCAGTCGGGGAGTGGGGCGCGAAATTCGCGTGGCCCGTCGTTGCCATCCACGCGCACGTCCTTCCGGACGGGGAGGTGCTGACGTGGGAGCGAAAAGACACGGTCCTCACGACCGAATCGTGGCTCTGGAACCCGAAGACCGGACACTTCTCGAAGGTCGAGAACCCATACGCGAGCGTCTTCTGCTCCGGGCATTCGTTTCTTCCCGATGGAACGCTGCTCGTCACCGGCGGACATCACTACCGGGATGGCGACGGCGAGAAGACCGCGACGCTCTTCCACACCGTCACGAAACAGTGGACGAAGGGGCCGAACATGAACGGCGGCCGCTGGTACCCGACGAACCTGACCCTGCGCAACGGCGACGTCGTCACGATGTCGGGTAGCCAGAACGGCAGCGACGCGATCATCCCGAATCCGTTGCCGCAGGTGTGGCAGACGGCGACGAGCACCTGGCGCGATCTCACAGGCGCCATCCGCACCCTCGATCTCTATCCGCAAGTGCTGCTGGCGCCCGATGGCCGGGCGTTCGTGGTCGGTCCGCAGCCGCAGACTCTCTACCTCGAGACTGCCGGAACCGGCTCATGGAAGGATGGGCTGCAGACGAGCGGCGTCTATCGCGACTACGGTTCGGCGGTCGAGTACGAGCCGGGCAAGGTCCTCATTGTCGGCGGAGGCCCTCCGGTCAACACGGCGGAGATCATCGACCTCAACGCCGGCTCGCCGAAATGGACCATGACGGAGCCGATGAAGTTCAGTCGCCGGCAACTGAACGCGACCATCCTGCCGGATGGCAAAGTGCTGGTCACGGGCGGTTCGAGCGCTCCGGGTTTCAACAACGCGGAAGGCTCCGTGTTCGCGGCGGAGATGTGGGACCCGGCGACCGGCAAGTGGACCACGATGGCGAGCATGAAGGTGCGCCGCCTCTACCACTCCACGGCGGTGCTGCTGCCGGACGGCCGCGTCCTCTCGGCCGGCGGCGGTATGCCGGCGAGCCCTGAGGGGGGTGATACGGATCATCGCGATGCGGAGATCTACTCGCCCCCGTACCTGTTCAACGGACCACGGCCGGCGATCACCGCCGCGCCCGATCGTGTCGGATTCGGCGAGGAGTTCCGCGTCGAAACGCCGGAAGGGGCGAATATCGAGCAGGTGACTTGGATACGCCTCTCTTCGGTGACGCACGCGTTCTACCAGAGCCAGCGCTTCAACAGGCTGCACATCGTCTCGAAGGACGCCGGCCACGTGGTCGTCACCGCGCCGTCGAATGCCGAGTGTCCGCCCGGGCCGTACCTGCTGTTCGTGCTCAACGGCAGAGGCGTGCCGTCCGTGGGAAAGGTCGTGTTCATCCGATGATCGCGCCGCTGCTGCTCGCGGCGGCGCTGCACGCGCCGCCGATGGAGCTTCCCGCGCCGTTGCCTGACGTGCAGGTCGTCGATCAGGACGGGCGCTCGCATCGTTTCTACTCCGACCTGATCGCGGGAAAGCTCGTGGTCATCAACGCGGTCTACACGAGTTGCACGAACGTCTGCCCGATGATGCAGCGCTCATTTGCCGACCTGCAGGACGTCCTTGGCGATCGTCTCGGCAAGGACGTGTTTCTCATCTCGATCTCCCGCGATCCCGATCGCGACACGCCGACGCGGATGAAGGAGTACGCCCGGCGCTTCCACGCGAAGCCGGGGTGGATGTTCGTCACCGGTCAGCACGACGCGATCGATCGCCTGTTGCGCGCGCTGACCGGCGACCGCGCCTCGCCGGGCGGCCATTCGACCGTGGCGTGGATCGGCAACGGCGCGAACGGCACCTGGCTGCGTACCTACGGCGCAGACGAGCCGTCGCGCACGATCGAGCTGCTGAACGAGCTGACTGGCCCGGCTTCAACACGAGCCGCACGTCAGTAGCAGTCGCCTCAATGCACCGGCAGATTCTTCTGGAGGATGTCCGCCAGGCGGATGCCGGCTTGCTCGAGGCGCTTTTCGACTTGCGGGTCGAACTCCTTCTGATACGGCTCTTCGAGCGTCCGGCTGGGGTTGGGGAGGGCGTCGCAGGACGTGTTGCCGCTGTTCTCCTTGCAGTACTGGACGTCGGGATTGATCGTGATCTGGTACGACTCGTTCGCCCAGTCGGCGTGAGTCCCGCCGAGCCACGCGGTCTTGTCCTCGTCGGTGATCTTCTCGTTGAGAGCATCGGCGAACGCTTTCCAACCCTCGTTGTTCTCGCCGTTCGCGATGATGCCGCTGTCCCACACGCTGTGGAGGCTCTTCGACGTGTACAGGCCTCCGTCGATCGGCTTGATCAGATTGCCGCCCTGATCGTCCTGATAGCTGATGTGCAGCGGCTGATGGAGGTCGCCGAGCCAGTGACCGAGGAACAGCAGCGCCTCCGCGCGCGACTGGTCGTTCGTCGCGTGTGCCAGCGCCGTTGTGTGGAAGTCGATCCCGTGGAGCACGCAGTTGTCGTTGCAGCCGGCGTCGGACGTGATCGCCGACGTGGTGCGCGGCACGTTGAAGAAATGCCACTCGTTGAACGCCTGGTACTTCGCGAACGCGGCGCCGCTCTTCGCGCGCACCTCATCGGGGAACGTGCACCCCTGCGCGAATGAGGTGTACTTGGTCACTCCCGGCGGAACACGCATCTTCTTCGCGAGGCGGTTCACCTCGTGCTGGTGCGCTTTGTCGAGATGCAGGTACGCGATTTCGCAGACGGAGCGATGGCCGTCCGGGCCCCACGCAAGCGCACTTCCGGCGACGGCAAACACCGCGAGCATCGTGATCGAGCGGATTTTCATGAGGGGGGACCTCCTGGATAGGAGGGCCGCGAGCGGCGGCAGTCCCTACCCGGAACAGCAGCGCCCGCCAGAGAAACCCGGCAACTCGATCTCCCGGCAAGCTATTTGTTATCTAAACCTTAGCTAAAAACTGCACGAATCCCGCAACAACGCCGCACGCAATTATTTTGCAACAAAACCGCGCTCCGGCCCGGTTTCCGGAGTGAATCGAGTGCGATTAATTGTTGACAAAAACCGAAGGATTTTTATGATCTTATCCACCACAGAGAGGCGGACCGGGATGGGTGAGGAGTCGGCGAATGGCATTTGAAAGATGGGATCCGCAGCCTGAGTACGAGCGTTTCCCTGCTTCAGCAACGATCGTTCAATCACGCCTGATCCGCTTGCCGTCGCCGGTTGCCTCCATGCTGCGCCTGCGTGGCAAAGGAAGCGCGAATCTCTACTACGACAAGAAACGCAAGGTCATCGGCATCAAGCCGATGGAGAAGAAGGACGAAGGCTCCGCGAAAATCCGCCAGTCCGACAAGTCGACGTCGCTGCACGTGCCGAGCTTCTTCCGCGCGTACGACATTCAGGTCCCCGGCATCAAACGCTTCCACTGCTGGTACGACGAGAAGGAGCGGATGGCGATGATCGACATCTCCAAACCGTCTCCGCGCGGACGCCCCGCGGGAACTTAATCGCAACTCAAAAACATGCAGCAATGAAAAAGGCCGGCGGGATGCGCCGGCCTTTTTTCGTGGTGCGGCTGAGAGCCGCACCCTACACATCAGAAGCGCGTCGCGCGCCGCTTCGTCGTCTTCGGCTGATTCAGCATCTCCATCATCGCCGCCGCTGCTTCAGGGCTCATCGAGTACTCGCTGGTCGTCGGCGGCAGTCCCGAGAGCGTCAGGAACGTGGCGCCGTTGTTCGCGAGCAGGTCGGAGACCGACGCCATCGGGATGTGCGACCCGTACGCATTGTTGATCGCCTTGATGTACTCGTCCGCGAAGAGCGTGTAGCCGATGTCGGTGAGGTGAATGCCGTCGAGGCTGAAGAAGCCGCCGGTGATGAACGCGCCGGTGATCTGGAACGGACCGACGAACTCGGTGCCGTTGCCGACGCGGTCGAAGAGGCCCTTGATGTCGGCTACCGGGACGTTGTGCGCGCCGGCCGCCGCGACGATGGCGCTGTTGTAGTCGAGGATGCGCTGCTGGATCGTCGCGAATTCATCCGGCGTGATGACCACGGCGCCCGGGAGCGGCTTGCCCGCGTTCGGAAGCTGCGGGAACGCCGGCGCGAGCGCGGCCGGGATGCCGAAGCCGCTGCCGAGGAGCGAGCTGGCGCCGAGGGTGACGAAGCTGCCCGGCGGGATCGGCGCGGCGACGCCGGTGCCCGGATCGTACGTCAGCACGACCGGCTGGCCGCCGACCGTGACCGGCTGGCGCGTCGCGGGATTGATGAGGAAGCGCGAGACGGTGTTGAGGAACGGCACGGCGGCGGGATTCGTCGGAAGCGTCCCGACGACCATGCCGGCGTTCGGAGCGCCCGCGATGAGCTTGTCGAGCATCGCGTTGTACGACGCCGTGAAATCGGCCACCGACGTCATGCCGAGCGACGTTCCGTTCGTCACCGAGCCGAGAAAGTCGTTGCCGCCGATCCAGATCGCGATGAACGACGGATGCTGCGCCAGCGCCTGATCGACTTCCGGAGCCTGGCCGCGCAGGATCACCTGTCCGATGCCGGTCTTGCCGAAGTTCGTCAGCGTGTCGGCCACGTTGTAGCCCGGCACCGCGAGGTCGTTGTACGGACGTCCGAACGTCAGCATCAGCGGCTGGCCGGTGGCCGGCGGCGTCGTGATGACGGGCGGGTAGCTGATGATGTCATTGAGCTGCAGCTCGACCGCGCCGGGGAGGCCCGGGGGGCTGATGAGCGGGAGGGCGAAGCAGTGATCGGTCGCCGTCGACGCCGGCGTGCAGATCGTGTAGCCGACCTGCTTGGCGAGGATCGCCGGCCAGCCGAACGGCTGATGATTCGAGTTCAGCCCGGCGCTCTGGAAACCGGCGCCGTAACTGTCGCCGATCGCCACGAGGTTCGAGAAGTCGGCACTTCCGCGCGCCGCGAAGAGCGGCACTGCAACGAGCGCTGCGACTGCGACTGCCGCTGCGAGTCTTGCAAATCTGCTGTTCATCTCGAGGATCTCCTATTTCCCAAAGCGATACCCGACGTTGATGCTGATCAGGTTCGCATCGGTTTTGTAAACGCCGTTGAAGTTGTCGCTGCTGATGCCGGCGGTGCTGCGGGTCTTGAAGTGAAGCGCGAACTCCGTCGCGTCGAAGATGAAGGGTCCGGCGTGATAGCCGACGCCGAACGTGACGCCTTCGCGGTCGCTGTCCGGGAGGAGCGCGCCGACGACGTCGGTCGGCTCCGGGTTCTTGTCGTACACGGCACCGAAGCGGACGTCCCAATGCTCGCTGACCGTCTTGTTCGCGCCGATGCGGTACGCCATCGTGTCTTTCCAGTTCTCGGGGCGGTGGAGATCGGCGGCGGGCGTGGTCCCGAAGTTGACGTCGAGCGCCTTGAAGCGGCTCCACGTCGTCTGCGAGGCGTCGAACTCGAGGTCCCACTTGTTGCCGGTCGTCACCGCGATGCCGGCCTGGATCGTCGAGGGGAAGGGGAGCGTGGCGGTGAGCGACTGGTTCGGCGGGAGCTGCGACTTGACGACGGCGTCGAGCTGCGCGTTGCCGGTCGGGATCTGGGTGAACGTCGCGTCACCGGTGAAGTTGATGTCGGCGTCGCTGCGGTACGAAGCGCCGAAGCGCCAGCTGCCGCCCTTGAGCAGGATGCCGGCGTTGTACGCCCACGTGCTGTCCCAGTTGCTCGAGAGGTACGCGTTCGCCACGTCGACGATGCGTCCCGTGAACGGGTTGATCGTGCCGTTGTTGCGGCTCAGCGCGAGACGTCCGCGGCGATATTCGGCGCCGACGCCGATCGCCACGTTTCCGCCGCCGCTCTGCCACGCGATGGCCGGCTCGACGGAGAGGACCTTCACGTTCGCGTCGCGCGAGATGAAGCGTCCTGCCCAGGGGTCCTGCCAGTTCGTCCGGAGGCCGAAGGGCGACATGACGCCGACGCCCGCCGTGATGTTCGAACCGATCGGCAGGATGAAGTAGGCGTTCGGCGGCACGAAGGTGTGCGCGCGATAGCGCCCCGTCTGGCCGCTGGCGAACGGATCGTTCGGGTCACCGGTGAACTGGTTCGAGAACGTGATCGCGGTACCGCCGACGAGAAACTCGGCGTGCCGCTGCTGGGCGAGACCGGCGACGTTGTAATAGATCGCCGATGGATCGTCGGCCGTCGCGACGAACGCACCGCCCATGCCGACTGCTTTCGCCCCCTGTTCGGGGAGCGCGAAGCCGGAAGCGAATGCGGACCCGCTCGCCACGATGACAGAGAGAGAGAACAGCATCAGGAGTCTTGTGGATGAACGCAAGGTAACCTCCTCAAGTCGTTTCAACGCTTAAGATTACGGCTACTGAAACCGGCGCATCATAACACTTGGAGAATGGGCTTGAAACGCATCCTCACTGTCATCTTTTTTCTTCTCGCTGCTCCACTCGTTTTCGGCGGCGTCGCTTATCGCTTCGAGACCATGACGCGCGGCCTCGGCGATCAGCGGATCAGCGGCACGGTCGTGTCCGAGGGGCCGAGGATGCGCGTGAACGTCGCTACCGGCGACGGCGTCAGCTTCCCGAACGGCTCGTTCGTCCTCGCCGACGGGACCCACGTCACCGTCTTCGATCCGAACACGAAGACGTACTACGACATGACGTTCGATCCGCTCTCGCCGCTCAAGTCGATGCTCGGCGACGCCGTCTCGATGTCGAACGAGCGCTCCTCCGTCCGCGACCTCGGCAACGGTCACAGCATCACGCAGAGCTCCTACGACATGAACGTGGCGCTGATGGACAAGAAGGTGAAGATGCACGTCACCGTGACGACCGAGAGCTGGACGACCGACAAATACCCCGCCTCCGCCTCGATCGGCAAAGTGCTCGCCTCCGACCCGCACGCCCCGAAAGGCTTCCCGCTCAAACAGGTCACCACGTTCCGGCTCGACCAGAACGGCCAGCCGATCGAAGTGACGTCGACGACGACGGTCAGCGAGATCACCACCAAGCCGATCCCCGCGACCGACCTCGCGATGCCGGCTGGCTACCGCAAGGTCGAGTCGCCGATGGAGAGGGCGATGAAGTCGATGGGGCGGTGACGACCCCGTGTGGCGCGGGCTTGCCAGCCCGCGCCCGGAACGA
>DASXIH010000352.1:0-3295 GCA_036498125.1 Thermoanaerobaculia bacterium | reverse complement strand
AGGGACCAGTTCTCGATGTAATAGAGATCGTGCTCGATGCGCATGCGGACCGACGTGTTGCCGCGCCAGCCGTGCACTTGCGCCCAGCCGGTCATCCCGGCGCGGACTTTGTGGCGGAGCATGTAGTGCGGGAACTCGGCGCGGAACTGCTCCACGAATTGCGGGCGCTCCGGACGCGGCCCGACGACGCTCATGTCGCCGACCAGGACGTTCCAGAGTTGCGGCAGCTCGTCGAGCGACCAGGCGCGAATGACGCGGCCGATCTTCGTCCGGCGCGGATCGTCCTTCTCCGCCCAGACGGCGCCGGACTGCGTCTCCGCGCCGACGCGCATGGAGCGGAACTTCACGATCTCGAACGGCTTGCCGTCGAGCCCCATCCGCACCTGCCGGTAGAAGATCGGGCCGCGGTCTTCCAGCCAGATCGCGATCGCAATCGCGGCCATCAGCGGGGAGAAGACGATCAGGATGGCCGTTCCGACGACGAGGTCGAATGCGCGCTTGAGGAAACGGCTCCATCCTTCGAGCGGTGTCTCCGACAGGTTGATGGTGGGAAGGCCGTCGATGTCTTCGACGCGCGCTCGCAGGACCATGAACTGCAGCAGGTCGGGAACGACGTGGATCGAGACGCAGACGCGGGTCAGGCGATCGAGGAGCGCCATCATCGCAGTCGACGAGGCGTGCGGCAACGCGACGAAGACGTGGTCGATCTCGTTCTTCTCGATGATCTCTTCGGCGTCGTCGATCGAGCCGAGGCAGGGTAAGCCGTCGAGGGATGCCTCCTCGCCGTTGCGGAGATAGCCGGCGACGCGGAACCCGAGCTCGTCGTGGTGCGCGCGCATCCGCTCGACGACCGCGCGCGCGAGGTCGCCGCTGCCGGCGATGAGCACGCGGTCGAGGCCGTGTCCTTCCCGGTGGCGGCGCTCGACGATGGCGCGGATCAGCGTGCGGCCGGTGATCACGAAGAGGACCGCGCAGACCATGAAGATGGCGAGGGTCGCGCGAGAGTAGAGAACGTCGGGGTTGCCGGGGCGGACCCACAGGAGCACGCCGGAGAGGACGACCGTCGCGACGATCGATCCGATCGCGACGCCGACCCACTCCTCGGTCTGGCCGCGCGTCGTTCGCATCCGGTAGAGACCCTGAACGGCGAAGGCGAGCGGGAAGACGACGGCGATGATCGGGATCAGCTCGAGGTACGCCGACAGCTGCTGCTGCCCTTTCGTCACCGGGATGATCTGGAATCGAAAGCGGAGGAACCACGCGAAGAAGATCGCGAGCGTCGATGCGACCGCATCGTTGATGAGGTAGACCGACGCGAGAGCGCGGTGCTTCTGTTCGATCATCGTCCTTCGGTCACTCGCTGCAGCTCAGCGCGGAATTCGTCATCGAAGCGCGCGCGGGAGAACGTCGCCGCGTGCGCGCGGATGGCCGCGCGGTCCCACTGCCGCGACTCCGCATCGCTGACCGCGTTTCCGAGCGCCTCTACCGTCGCTTCTCTGAAGAAAATTCCTGTCGTCCCTTCCATCACCGAGTCGAGCACGCCCCCTTCCCCGTACGCCACCACCGGCGTGCCGAGCGCCATCGCCTCGAGCGGCGTGATCCCGAAATCTTCGACGCCGGGGAGGATCAGACTGCGCGCGCGCGACAGACGCTCGATGATTCTAGCTTTCGATACGAACCCCAGCAGCTCGACGTTGGGGGACCGCCTCGCCGCAAGTTTCTCGAACAGCGGCCCCTTGCCGATGACGACGAGCCGCTTTCCGCTGCGCTCGAAGGTCTCGATCGCGAGCTCGACCCGCTTGTAGGGCACGAGCGCCGAGACGATCACATGCTCGTTTTCGCGCTCTTCCAGCACGGGCGCGGCGAGGAAATCGTCTTCCACGAACGGATGCACGACGCCCGCGTCGCGGCCGTAGAAGCGCCGGATCCGGTCTTTCACGAAATTCGAGTTTGCGACGAAACGCGTCACCTGCGACGAGGTCCGCACGTCCCACCGCCGCAGCCGCAGCGCCAGTAGCTTCATCGCGGCGCGGGAGAATCCGCGCGGGAAGTAGTCGTCGAACCGGTCCCAGATGTACCGCATCGGCGTGTGGCAGTAGCAGAGATGCGGCTTTCCCTTCGCGTCGACGCCTTTCGCCACGGCGTGGCTCGACGAGATGACGACGTCGAACGGCGAGAGATCCCATCCGCCGACCGCGCGCGGAAAGAGCGGCAGGAGGTGGCGGTAATCGCTGACCTTCCCCGCGATCGACTGCAGCGAAGAGGTATGGATCGTGTGCGACTCGATGCGCTCCGACACGCTCCCCGGAAAGTGAAAGAGCGTGAAGATCTCCGCATCGGGAACGACGTCGAGAATCCCCTCCAGCACCAGCTCGCCGCCCCGCATGCCGGTGAGCCAGTCGTGGATGACCGCGACCCGCATCAGCGCTCTTTGTCCTTCGGGTCCGGCGTCGATGCGAACGGATACGCGTCCTTCTCCGCGCACGCGTCGCAGATGTGGTCGTTCCGCAGATACTCCTCCGCCGCCACCTCTTTGAGGCAGACGATGCAGTAATGCCTGCCCGTACGCTCATTCAACCGCCGCGGCGGCGCGTCATCCATTGCGAGTTGATTATCCCCCGTGTAGCCCGACGGGGCGCAGGCTGGAAGCCTGCGCTACACGAGGGAGAACTCTGTTCGCAGGACGGTTGTCCAGGGCCAACCGGTCAGGCCGGCTTTCACGGGATTGGCAACGATGTATGCGATCACGCGATCGAGATCGTGTTGGTCGTGGAGCAACGCATCATAGCTCTCCGTCTGCCAGAACTTTCCCCCTCGTCCAAGAATCCTGTTCGCTTCGAGAGACGTGTAACTCTTCCAGCCATGCGTCACTCGAGAAAGCGTGAACGCGCCGAGGGTGCGAAACACAACATGCACGTGGTTTGGCATGATCGTCCAGGCGTGAAGCCGGTACCGTTGACCGTCGAAGTACCGGATGGATCGATCGACCATCGCCGCAACTTGAGGATCTCGTAACCAACAACGACCATCGCCTCGGTCAAGAAAGCGCTGGATGAGCAGCGAACGACGCTTACGCGTTGTGATTCTCAGTGCGAGGTCTTTCGAGAGCGCGTCGGGGAGGCGAAACGTGACGAAGTACGTGCCCTGATCCGCCGTCCAATGCGGCAAGCGCCGGTTGCGAAGTTGAATCGTTCGCCCCGAGGAGAACATTAGTCCCGAGGCTACCTCGGAGCGTCGCTTCCGTGTAGCGCAGGCTTCCAGCCTGCGGCCCGGGCGGGGGGAACAGGGGCGCAGG
>DASXIH010000351.1:0-4936 GCA_036498125.1 Thermoanaerobaculia bacterium | reverse complement strand
GATCGCCAGCAACGTCTTTCGCATGAGTTCTCCTTGTGTTGCGGGCCAGTATAGAGAAATTTTCAGGATTTCGCGGGGTGTTGCTCGCCGCATGTTCAGAAGCAAGGTAGTAACGGCCGTGCTCGCCGCGGCACTGGCGCTCCCTCTCTCCGCCGCAAAAATCGCCGATCCGAACTCTCTCGAAGAGGTGATCAAGAAGGTCCAGGAGACGCAGCGGCAGACCAACACGCTGCAGGCCGACTTCCGCCAGGAGAAGACGCTGGCGCTGCTGGCGAAGCCGGAAGTCTCGACCGGCACGTTCGTCTACTCGAAGCCGAACAACGTTCTCTGGTCGTACGACGCGCCGAAGCGCGTGCAGATGCTGATCACGAACGCGAAGATGACGACCTACTATCCGGAGCTGAACAAGGCGGAGACGCTCGACGTCGCGCGCTTCCAGGACCGGATCTTCAAATACATGGGAGCGAGCGGCGCGATCGACGAGCTCTCGCGCTACTTCGACTTCACCTTCACGAACAAACCGAGCGATCCGGCGTTTCTGCTCGACCTCAAGCCGAAGACCGGCGCGGTCGCGAAGCGCGTCCAGCGGATCAAGCTCTGGATCGACAAGAAGTCGTACCTCACCACCCGGATCGAGTACACCGAGGGGGATGGTGACGTGACGAAGTACGAGTTCACGCACCTGCGCGTAAACGAGCCGGTGGCGCAGAGCCGCTTCGTGCTCAATCTGCCGGCGAACGTACACGTCGAGCAGATGAAGCTGCAGTAGTGCCGCGGCTCGGCTTCGAGATCCTTCACACCGACGGCGCGGCGCGCCGTGGCCGGCTCACGACCCGCCACGGCACGATCGAGACGCCGGTGTTCATGCCGGTCGGCACGCTCGCCTCGGTCAAGTCGCTCACGACCGGGCAGTTGAAGGCGCTCGGCCCCGAGATCATCCTCAACAACACCTACCACCTGATGCTCCGCCCGGGCATCGAGTTGATCGAGAAGCTCGGCGGCACGCACGCGTTCCAGTCGTGGGACCGCGCGATCCTCACCGACTCCGGCGGCTTCCAGGTCTTCTCGCTCTCGTCGATCCGCAAGTTGCGCGAGGAGGGCGTCGAGTTCCGGTCGCACATCGACGGCTCGTCCCACTTCCTCTCGCCCGAGACGTCGATCGACATCCAACGGCGGATGGGCGTCGACATCGCGATGGCGTTTGACGAGTGCCCGGCCTACGGCATCTCGCATGACGAGGCCGGGAAGTCGATGGAGCTGACACACCGGTGGGCGCGGCGATCGCTCGCGGCGCGTACCGGCGCCTCCGCTCTCTTCGGAATCGTGCAAGGCGGCATCTACAAGGACCTGCGCAAGCGGAGCGTCGAGGAGATCGCGTCGCTCGACTTCGAAGGGATCGCGATCGGCGGCGTGGCGGTGGGGGAGTCGAAGAGCGAGATGCTCGAGATCATGAATTACACGGCGCCGCTCCTGCCAGCGGAGAAACCGCGGTACCTGATGGGCGTCGGGACGCCGGAGGATCTGCTCGACGGCGTCGCGGCGGGGATCGACATGTTCGACTGCGTGATGCCGACCCGGAACGCCCGGAACGGCTCGCTCTTCACGAGCCTCGGCAAGGTCGCGATCAAGAACGCGAAGTACGCGGACGACCCGGGCCCGCTCGACCCGAACTGCTCCTGCAGCACCTGTACGACCGTCTCGCGGGCCTACCTGAGGCACCTGTTCGTGAACGACGAGATCGCCGCCCACGTCTACAACACGATCCACAACGTCTCGTTCTACCTTGACTTGATGCGGGGCATCCGGCAAGCTATCGGGTCCAATTCGCTGGGGTCTTTCCGCGACTCCTTCCTATCGCAACAAACAAAGCTATGAATACGCTTGCTCTGCTTCAGGCCAGCAGTAACAGTCTGCTCTCGAACTTCCTCGGCGTAGTGCCGATCCTCGCGATCGCGCTCGTTTTCTACTTCCTCGTCATCGCCCCGGCGAACCGGCAGCGGAAGAAAACGGAACAAATGCTGAGCTCCCTCAAGAAGGGGGATCGCATCGTTACGAACGGCGGGATTTACGGGACGATTCAGGGTGTTGAGGCCGACGTTGTCTACCTCAAGATCGCCGAGAACGTGAAAGTCAAGGTAGCGCGCAGCGCCATCGCCAGCATCCAGGCTGCCGAGGGCGAGTAGCGCTCCGCGTTTTGCTCCGGAGGACATGTTGAGAGGAAATCTGCTGTGGAAAGTGGCACTCATCGTCGCCATCCTCGTGATCTTCACGGTCGCGATCATCCCGACGACGAGCAATCCTGAGCCGATCCGGCGAGGATTGGACCTCAAGGGAGGCACGCACCTCGTGATGCGTGTGAACGTCGGTGACGCCGTCCGGCTCGAAACCGACCAGGCGATGGAAGCGCTGAAGTCGCAGGCGACCAAGAACACCCTGCCGGCTCCGACGACCCGCCGCGTCAACGACTCGACCTTCCTGGCGGTTCCGCCGGCCGGTGTCGGGGCGAGCGCATACGACCGCGTCGTCGCCGACTACAAGGGCGAGTGGGACGTCAACGCGACTCCTGAAGGCGCCCTGCAGTTCAAGATGAAGCCGGCGTCGATCACCGGGATCGAGCGCGACACGGTCACGCACGCGGTCGAGACGATCGACAACCGTATCAACGCCCTCGGCGTCACGGAGCCGTACATCGCGCCGGAGAGCGGATACCGCATTGTCATCCAGCTCCCGGGCGTCGACGATCCGGCGCGCGTGAAGGACATCATCAAGACGACGGCGCAGCTCCAGTTCCGCCTCGTCGAAGGCAACCCCGGTCCTGATGTGCAGACGGTCCTCAACTCGCTTCCGGCCGATGTCCGCGGCGACGTCGACATTCTTCCGTCGACCCGCGAGAACGAGGTCGGACAGGCCATCGGCACCGAGTTCCTGGCGGTCCGCAAAACGGTTCCGGTCACCGGCCGCGATCTCAAGACCTCCCGAGTGCAGAAGGGCCGCCTCGGCGAGCCGGTCATCGGGATGACGTTCACCCCGGATGGCGGACGCAAGTTCGGCGACTTCACCGGCGCGAACGTCGGCAAGAAGATCGCCATCGTTCTCGACAACAAGATCCAGTCGGCCCCGGTCGTCAAGAGCCGCATCGAAGACCAGGGCGTCATCGAGGGAACGTTCACGCCGCAGCAGGCGGCGGACCTCTCGCTCGTCCTCCGCAGCGGATCGCTCCCGGCGTCGCTCACGACGCTGGAAGAGCGCACCGTCGGTCCGTCGCTCGGCCGCGACTCGATCCGGCAGGGCGTCCTCGCCTCGCTCATCGGCTTCATCGCCCTGATCGCGGCGGTCGTCGTTTACTACCGCGGCGCCGGCATCAACGCGGTCATCGCGCTGCTGCTGAACCTCATCATCCTCCTCGGCATGATGGCGTACTTCAAGGCGACGCTGACGCTGCCGGGCATCGCCGGCATCATCCTGACGCTCGGTATGGCGGTCGACTCGAACGTGCTCGTGTTCGAGCGCATCCGCGAGGAGCTGCGCGAAGGAAAGACCGTTCGCGCCTCGATCGAGCAGGGCTTCGCGCGCGCCTTCGGCACGATCATCGACACGCACATGACGACGATCATCTCGGCGCTCTTCCTCTTCCAGTTCGGAACGGGCCCGATCAAGGGTTTCGCCGTCACGCTTCTCATCGGTCTCTTCGCGTCGGTCTTCACGGCGTTCTTCGTGTCGCGCGTGATCTTCGACATCCATTACAAAGCTGAGAACCGCCCGACGACGATCAGCATCTAGGCGGCAAGGAAAGACACCATGCAGCTCTTTACGAATACCAATTACAACTTCGTCAAGTGGCGCTTCCACGCCATTGCGTTCTCGGTCATCTTCGTCCTGATCGGTCTCGGCTTCTATGTGAAGAACGGGATCAACTGGGGCATCGACTTCGCCGGCGGCGCGAACATCGTCCTCCGCTTCCGCGACGCCGTCCCGATGGACCGGCTTCGCGCCGATCTGAAGGACGCGTCGATTCAGTCGTACGGCAAGCCCACCGACAACGCGGTGCTCATCCGCCTTCCGCAGCAGAAGCGTGAGGGCGACTACGCCGGCCAGACGACCGAGCTCCTACGGCGCGACCTCAATCCGGAAGCGGCCAGCGGAAAGCTCGATCTGAACTTCCACGGCCGTGACCCGATCACGGACGTGCTCCTCCAGACGGATCCCGACAAGCGCGGGACGAATGACGTGGCGCGCCAGTACTACTTCAACATCGCGCAGGGCATCATCAACCGCCGTTCCGAGCTCGGCATCTTCAAGTCGGTCGACCAGGCGCTCGCCACTCCCGGCGTGACGCCGGGGATCGCGCAGACGCTGCGCGACAAGGCGTTCGTCGGTACGTTCAACGTGCTGAATCAGGAGACGGTCGGCCCGCAGGTCGGCAAGGAGCTCCAGAGCAAGGCGCTTTGGGCGGTCGTGCTCTCGATGCTCGCCATGGGCGTCTATCTCTGGCTTCGCTTCGACGTGATGTTCGGCGCCTCGGCGATCGTCTGCATCATCCACGACATCTGCGTCTCGATCGCGTTCCTCGGGATGATCAACGGCGAGGTCTCGCTGAACATCGTCGCCGCGTTGCTGCTGATCGTCGGCTATTCGATCAACGACACGGTCGTCATGTACGACCGCGTCCGCGAGAACAAGCGGAGAACGAAGACCAAGGCGACGCTCGAGGAGCAGCTCAACCACGCGATGAACCAGACGCTGTCGCGAACGATCCTGACCTCCGGATCGGTCGTCATCGTCCTCATCGCCCTGCTGCTGTTCGGCGGCAAGGTGATCCACGAGTTCGCGTGGATCCTCCTCATCGGCGTTCTCGCCGGCACGTACTCCACGGTCACGATCGTCCCCGCGGTCGCCATCGCCTGGAACAACCTGACGGGCCGCCGGCGCGACATCA
>DASXIH010000350.1:0-9276 GCA_036498125.1 Thermoanaerobaculia bacterium | reverse complement strand
ACAGCGGAATGGTGACGGCGACGATGAGACCTGACCGGATGTCGTAGAGGAAGAAGATCAGGATGACGATGACGAGGAGCATGCCGCGGAGGAGGTTGTCCTCGACGGTGCGGGTGGTGAGCGCGATGAGGTCGCGACGGTCGTAGAAGGGACGGATCTTTACGTCCGGCGGGAGGACGGACTTGTTCAGCTCCTTCGTCTTCTCCTCGATGCGGTTGAGGACGATCTGCGCCTGCTCCCCTTTCCGCATCAGGATCACGCCCTCGACCGCTTCGTCGCGGTCGTTGAAACCGAACTGGCCGAGGCGCGGCGCGGAGCCGATGACGACTTGGCCGATGTCCTTCACGAGCACCGGCGTACCGTTGTGGACGGCGACGACGACGTTCTCGATGTCCTGCGTCGTCTGGAAGCGACCGAGGCCGCGGACGTAGTAGAACTGGCCGCCCTGTGAGTAGAAGCCGCCGCCGGCGTTGCCGTTGCCGTTGCTGAGCGAGTCGACGATGACGGGAATCGAAAGGCCGACCGCGGCGACTTTCGCCGGATCGAGCTGCACCTGGTACTGCATGGTCGGTCCGCCGAGGCCGGAGTCGTCGGCGACGCCCGTCACGGACTTGTACTGCCGTTCGACGAGCCACTCTTCGAGGATCTTCAGGTCCATCGGCGAGCGGTCGGGGCTCTCGAGAACGTAGCGGTAGATGAGACCCGAGGGCGAGAAGAGCGGCGCAACGCTCGGCGTCACGCCCGACGGCAGGCTGACGTCGCCGAGGCGCTCGAACGCCTGCTGGCGCGCGAAGTAGGGGTCGGTGCCGGACGCGAAGGTCAGGCGGACGTCGGAGAGTCCGTAGAGCGAGATGGAGCGGATGACGGTCTGGTTCGAGATGCCGTTCATCTCGGTTTCCATCGGGACGGTGATCAGCCGCTCCACTTCCTCGGCGGCGTGGCCTTCCCACTGCGTGATGATCTCGACCTGCGGCGGCGCGAGGTCGGGGTATGCGTCGACCGGGAGGCGCTTGAACGAGTACGCGCCGCCGAACGTCAGCAGCAACGCGAAGAAGACGATCAGGTAGCGCTGCCGCAACGAGCCGGCGACGATCCGGTTGATGATCGAGGTCGCGGTGCGCTCTTGATCGACACCGTTCTCGGTCTCGGGAAGGTTCGTCATGACTGCTCCTCGTTCTGGAGGAACAGCGCTCCTTCCACGACGATCGAGTCGCCGGCGTTGAGACCCGAACGGATCTCCTGGCGGTCACCGGTGCGCGACCCGAGCTCGACTTTTCGCCGCTCGAACGAGCCGTCGGGCTTCGTCACGAAGACGAACGGCAGGTTCTGGTCGTCGCGGAGGATCGCGGAGACGGGAACGAGGATCCCCTGCACCGGCGTGCGGGAGTGCAGCTGCACGTGCACGTAGAAGTCGCGCTTGAGGACTTCGTTGGGGTTCGCGACGTCGATGCGGACGGCGACGGCGCGCGTGTTCGGGTCGACGATGGCGGCGATGTTGTCGACGCGGCCGGTGAGCGTCTGTCCGCCTCCGGTGTTGATGTCAGCGGCGTCGCCGAGGTGAACGGCGGCGAGGTCGGCCTCGAAGACGTTAGCGTAGACCCAGACGTCGGATAGATCGGCGACGGTGAAGCACGGCGTCGTCGACTGGAGCAGCTGGCCCGGCGAGATCAGCTTCTCGACGATGGTGCCGGTGAGCGGCGAGCGAATGACGCCGCCGAGGTTCTGGACGGGATGGTTCTCGCGCACTTCGTTGATCGTCGCCTGGTCGACGCCGAGGGACTGGAGCTGCTGCATCGCGGCATCGCGATCAGCCTCGGCGTTCACGGCGTCGGTCTGCGCCTGTTCGTAGTCGCGGCGCGCGATCGCGTCGTTCTTGAAGAGCTGCGCGTCGAGCTCGGCGATGCGCCGCGCGTTCCGCGCGGTTGCCTCGGCCTTGCGCAACGCGCTGACCGCCGCCGCGAAGTCGGGCGACGAGACGAGCGCCAGCGCCTGGCCGCGGCTCACGCGCGAGCCGACGTTCACGTCGATCCGCGAGACGGGGCCGGAGATCGGCGACAGCACCTGCGTCGATTTGTTCTGGTTGAACGCGACGGTGCCCGTCGTGTCGATGGTCTTCTGGAACGTGGTGACGGTGACGGTCTCCGTCTTCACGCCCTGCATCGTCTTCGCGGTGTGCGGGGCCTCGGGAGGGGCTTCCTTTTTCTCTCCGCTGCATGCGACGAGGAGGAGCAAAAGAACGCCGGCAAGATTGCCGGCGCCACACAGAATCTTCTTATTCATGGGTGCACTCCAATGGGGGCGCCGACCGCCTGTTCGAGAGCAGCTACGGCGTCATTCGCGGCGCCGAGGGCGTCGATGTATTGCGTTTCGGCGTCGAGCAGCGTCCGTTTGGCGTCGAGGAGATCGAGGGCCGAGAGTCCGCCGAGGCCGTAGCTGACGGAAGCGACGCGGTAGACCTCCTGCGCCTCTGGGAGGAGCTGGTCGCGGATGAAGATCGCCTGGCGCAACGACGTCGACGCGGTCGCGAACGCGGTCTGCACGTCGAGGCTGACCTGCGCGCGCACGTCGTTGAGGTTGGCCTGCAGCTCTTCTTCGCGATGCTGTGCCGACGCGACTTCACCGCGTTTGTGCTGCCAGAAGAAGATCGGCACGCCGATGCTCACGCCGGTCGTGAAGGTGGTCGGCGTCCCCTCGGCGGCGTTGCGCGTCGCGCTCAAGTTGAAGTCCGGCGCCCAGTACTCTTTCGCGAGTTTCGTCGCCGCCGCGGCGCCCTGGAGCTGCGCGGCGAGCGCCTGGATCTCGGGACGCGAGGTCTGCGCGATCTGCTCGAGCGCTTCGACCGCGGCGACGTCGGCGGGAACGGTGAGCGTGTCGGTCGTCTCGATCGGCGCGCCGGCCATGCGGCCGAGGGTCCGGTTCAGCGACGCGCGTGCGGTGGCGATGGCGCGCTCGTTGGCGATCAGATCGTTCTCCGCCGAGGCGAGATCGGTCTGCGCCTTCACGACGTCGACCTTTGCGACCGTGCCGGCGAGGAAGCGCGCCTGCGTCTTCTGCACGAAGTCGGACGCGAAGCCTTTCGCCTGCTGCAGGTTTTCGCGATGGCGCAGCGCGACGAGGATCGCGTCATACGCCTGCGCCGCCTGCGCCGCGATCTGCTGCTGCAGTTGCGTGACGTTGAACTCGGCGGCCTTGAGGTCGGCGGTCGCGACTTCGCCGCGCAGTCTTCGCTTGCCGGGGAACGGCACGGTGAAGCCGACTCCCTGGTCGCTCGCGTTGCCGGAACCGGGATTGAGGAGGTGCGACTGCCCGGCGACGTCGAGGGCGAGCGTCGGGTCAGGAAGCGCGGTCGCGGTCACGACGGCGGCGCGCGCTTCTTCGACCTGGGCGCGGGCGGCGACGAGCGCCGGGTTGCGCGTGAGCGCTTCGTGGATGGCATCGGCGCGCGAGAGCCGCATCGGCTCCTGCGCCGTTGCGGTCAACGCAAGGCACGCGATGGCGATGGAAATCGGATATCGAAAATGTTTGAACACTGGACTCTCCAGTGGCGTAAACCAGCAGTCTTCTTCGGATGGAGAAGGCGGTTACGCCGCGGGAGGGGCGCGGGGAGAGCGCGGAGAGGGAACGTCGATCGCGACGAACGACGTGACGATGGTTGGCTGGGCGAATTCGAGAACCTGCGGGGCGCCGACGACGGAGATGGTCGTCGGGAGCTGGCCGACACCGGCCGCGCAGACGACGCAGGCGCTGTTGCCGGCGACGGTCGACGATCCGGAGTCGAGCGGGTGGTTGTGGAGCAGCGGCTCGGCCGCGAAGAGGAGCGCGACCAGTACGACCCAGGGAGAAAGCCGCCGAAGCATTTGCAACGCCTCTTCTTACCACGAAACGGGCGGCGGCGCGCTGCGTGAAAGGAATCGTCACCGTGTTCTTGCAGGTACTCGCATTTCTGTACCCGGCGTTGCTGGCGACGGTCGTCTTCTCGGCGATCCACAGCTGGCTCGGCATCCGGCTCCTCGATCGCGGCGCGGCGTTCCCCGCACTCGCCCTCGCGCAGCTCGCCGCCCTCGGCACCGCGGTCGGTGCACGGTTCGGCTTCTCACCGTACATCGGTGCGCTCGTACTCGCGATCGCCGGCGCCGCGGTGTTCACGTTTCATCGCCACGACACGCTCGTCGCCGTCGTCTACGTCGTTTCAGCAGCGGCGACGCTGCTGTTCCTCGGCGGTGCGCCGCTCAATGGCGACCTTCTGTCGGTGCGCGTCCGAACGATCGCGTTGATCGCGATCGTTTACATCGCGGTTGCCTTCGTCCGCCGGGAGTCGCTCCTCTTCTTCGCGCTCGCGATCGTGCTGACGTCCTCCGTCCACATCGCCGGCGTGCTCCTCGCCTTCACCTACCTCGTCGTCCCGCCCCTCGTCAGCCGCCGCTTCGCCATCGCCTGGCCCTTCGCCGCCCTCCTCAGCGCCACCGGCATCCTCCTCGCCTTCAAACTCGACCAGCCGACGGCGTTGACGATGGTGTGCACGTTCGGGGTGGTGGGCGGAGTGGTGATGGGGGCGCGGCGTTCGCTCAATGGGGCGGAAGCGCCCTCGCCACCGCAATGATCAGCTGATGCGCCGCCGAACGGCGGCGCGCCGATCTGCGCCGCCTCTTGGATAACGTCGCAGATGCTCCCTCGCCGCTTAGCCGAACTTAGCGAATGGAGTACTCAGTCACAGGTGAAACGCGGCAATGTGTACGCTGACTGCCCCTCCTCCACCGTCTTGCCAAAAAATGGGACGGTCTGGACTCCATCACCCTTGAGCTCCCCAAAGAAGGCTCGGAATTGATCTGGTTTCTTGATTGGGATCTTGGCGGTCATGTCGCCGCCTTCTTTTCCCGCCCAGGTCGATCCGCGCGCGTAGGCGTAGAAATAGATATCCCGCCCATAAGCTCGAACGACATCCGGGCTCGACTTGTTCGGTTCCACATTGAACCAGCCCTCAGTAATCCAATTTCCCCGTGAATCTTTGTAACAAATCGCCACCGAGACGGTCTTCGCACAATCATTCTGCAGCGAAACCGAGATCGGCGTGACCAAAATAATGCCGGTGGTCGCAGTGTCTGTCGGGAACGTGCTCGTGCTCGTCGTACTCATCGTGCCTGTCGTGCCTGTCACGGCGGTATCCGTGCTCGCGGTATCGGTCGCCACCGTGTCCGTGGCGGCCATGGTGCCGCTGGTCTCGGTAGCGGCCGTATCTGGTTTCGGAGCGTCTGAATCATGCGATGCCACCGAGATCACTACCAGCACAAGCATGAGCAGGAGGCCCCCGCACCCAAGTGCGATGTTCCGGCCGCGATTCGATTTACGCAGCTCGGACGGACTGGCCTGCGTCCGGAGTCTCTGTTCTTGGAAGGCGCTCCGCAAACCGGCGACTTCAGATGCACGAATCCAGCGCTGCCGCGACGAGTCGTACACCTGAGCGTCCGCCCGGACCCGGCCTTCCTTAACCCATAGAATCAACGTGTCGAGATCGGGTGCTTGAAACTGTTGTCCGTCCTGACTGATCCAGGAGCCAGCCGTAGCCTGATGAACGCTTTCGGAAGTTGTCCGGGTGTTTTCGGTGCTCGCGGCCTGCTTCGGTTGCGGCTCGACTAGTCGCACGGGGCGCGTGGAAGTTGTGTCTTTCGACGCGAGCAGCTCGATCGACGCGAGGCAGTCTTCGAGCTCAGGGCCATCTAATCGGGTGCGCCATTCGAAGAGATCGGCCGTCTGCAGGCGGCGAAACTCGAGCGGCATACGGACGTCCTCGATTCGCACCGGCACCAACACTCTGCGCTGGGCCGCCTCCGCAGCTTCCGTCTGCACCCATGGAGACGTTACGGCATGCCTCGACCAAAGCACGATGACGCAGCTTGCCTCGTCCAGTTCGCGCTCGATGACCTCGGAAAACGAACGGCCGACCTGGATCCGCCGATCCCACCAGACCGTCCAGCCGCGAGCCGACAACTCGCGGGCGAAGAGCTCCGCGCATTCGCGATCTTCCCGCGCGTAACTCAGAAATATTTGAGCCATACAAGTTTCCGGATTTCGGGATAATACCTCCCAAGTGACGTACACGCCGAAACCGATCGACACAACCGGGGTGGAGCTGGAGCCGGAGATCGCGGCGTTGACGGAGCAGCTCGCGCGGAACACGCACGATCTGTGGGCGCAGCAGCGCATTGCCAACGGCTGGACTCGCGGGTCGCATCGCGACGACCGTGCGAAGAAGCACCCCGGCCTCGTCCCGTACGATGAACTTCCCGACTCGGAACGGGAATATGACCGTCGTACAGCCATTGGCGCGCTCAAAGCGATCACCGCTCTTGGATATCAGATCGAGCCCGCTCCGCAGCTGAACACCGTGCCCGATCAATCGTTCGAAGAACGTCTCGAGCATGAGATCGGCGACAGCTCGCGCAAAGACGATTTCGATATGAACGATGGGCGTGAGATAGCCATGGCCGAATGCCACCCGCGGCTTGCCGACGCGCTGCAGTGGCTCGCCGGCACTGTCGGGAAACAATGGGCGGCGGAGGATCGCGAAGCAAGCCAAAGCCAGAGCCGACATCGTCATCTCAGTCGAATCGCCATCGTCGCCGGCACGGCTGCGATCGTGTTCGCGATTCTCCAGCTTGCCGCGCACGCCGTGACAGTGCCTAGTGTCAAGAACGTTGCGAGCAAGCTCGAAGCAATCGCGGTCTCTGCGGCTCTTCTGGCGGTCGGAGTCGGAGTGATGGCGAGAATGAACCGCCGCTGGCTAGTGCATCGTCACCGCGCGGAGTGCCTGCGCATGTTCAAGTTCTGCGCGCTCGATCGCCTATGGTCGTACAACGATGAGGCGTGGAAACGATGGGTCGGGGACAAACTGCGGGAGATTCCATCGGCGGGTTCTCATGTCTCCGAAGAATGGCCGGAGGAGGACGATATCGAGGACGAAGAGCCTCGACCCATCCGTTCCCGCGATAGCGGATTCACGCGGGCCCTGATCGCCTATTACCGCATCAAACGGCTCGAATACCAACGACGGTATTTCGACGCTCGGTTTAAGGCCTATTCGAATACGATGCGGCCGTGGCATCACATCTCGTTATGGTTGTTCTTCGCGAGCGTGATCTGCGTGCTGATCCACTTCGGCCTCGAGTGGGGGGCGAACCGCGTCATTCTAGTGTGGGAGCGCCGTCTCGATGACGCAGGAATCTGGTTTGTCGCGCTCGCAGCGATCATCCCGGTCGTAGGCGCCGGTATCCGTGCATGGTTCGGCGCATTCGAGCGAACGCGTAGCGCAAGTCTGTACAAAGAAAAACTCACCGCCATCGATCGGGCCAACGAAAGGCTCGAAGAGCATGCGCATGATCTCGCCGCTATCCGCCGTGAAATTGCCATCACCGAGCAATTTCTGAAACAGGAACATCGTGAGTGGCTCCGACTCCTGCATGATGCGGAGTGGTTCCTCTGACGCCTTGGCACGCGCCTAGCTCATCCACACGGTAGTGGCCGCAAAACCGCTCCAGGAACGTAGACGTTTCCCTCGTCCGCCGCTATGGCTGAACCTGCTGTTGATCATTCTCGCGCTCGGCACGTTCGTGTTCGCGCAGCGCCAGCGGGATGAGATCGACACGAAAACGGCGGTCCTCTTCACGCCGAGCAAGTCGAATCCGGCGGAGCTGAATCAGGTCCGCGACGAGCTCTCGCAGATGGACGTGACGGAGGGCCAGCTCAAGCGCGAGCTCGACGCGCGAATGGAGTATCTGAAGACGGTCGACAGCGAGCAGTTCTATCTGTCCGTCGACACGGCGAAGAAGAAGCTGGCGTTGCGCCTCGGGAAGGATGTCGTCCGCGAGTCGGACATCGAGGTCGGCGAAGGGCGCACGGTCAAGAGCGGCACGAAGAGCTGGACCTTCGTTCCGCTCAAAGGCGCGTTCACGGTCACCGACAAGAAGAACAACTACGGCTGGGTGGTCTCCGAATGGGCGTATGCGATGCGCGGCGAGCCTTTGCCCGCCGTCCGCGCGAACATCCCCAACGGGCTCGGCGCTTACGTGGTGTTTCTTCCCGACGGCTACCTCATCCAGTCTCCCCCGCCGGCGACCTCCCCGCTCGCCGGAAGACCGAAACCGGGATCGATCATGATCCCTGAAGCCGACCTCGCAGCGATGTGGCCGCGAATCATTCCGGGCCAAACGCGCGTTTATATCTTCTGACATGCCACGCTGGATCGGATTCCTCGGCTCCTGGGCGCTCCTCGTACTCGGCGCCGGTCTGCTCGCCATCGCCGCCATCGGCGAGACGATCAACGTTCGCGACCTCCATCGCCTCGACCGGGTGGCGCTCATCGACCAGCTCATTCACGAGCGCGACAGCGACAAGGCGACCGCGCTCCGCTCGACCACCGGGCAGCGCGTCGCCTCGATCTCCGCGCTGCAACACAAGGTCGAAGACGTCGCAAAGCAGGCGGAGGACGTGCCGGACGCCGCGCAGACGATCATCGTCTCGACGGTGGAGAACAAGCTGTACGTGCGGCGCGGCGGCGTCAATATTTTCGAAGCTGTCTGCTCGACCGGCAAGGGAACGACGCTCGCCGTCGACGGGAAGACGCTGGTCTTCGACACGCCAATCGGCAAGTTCCACGTCAAGCAGAAGGAAGAGAATCCGCTGTGGGTGCCCCCCGACTGGCATTTCGTGGAAGAGGCGAAGCAGAACGCGATGCGCACGGTGCACCTCAACCCCGGCGGCGCCATCGACGCCGACACCGGCAATCCGCCGGCGCAACCCAAGAGCGGATTCTGGTCGTGGGTGAACGGGACGAGCAGCAACGGCAGCCAGCGCATTCTGAAGGTGGTCGGAAACACGGTGATGGAGTACGACAACGGCGTCGCGCGTGAGCTGCCCCCCGGCAAGGACATCATCGCCGGCAATGCGATCGTGATCCCGCCGATCAATACGGTCCAGCGGCACTACGACAAGGTGCTCGGCCACTACCGGCTGGAGCTCGGCGACGGCTACGGGATCCACGGCACCGACGAGCCGGACAAGCTCGGCCAGTCGGTCTCGCACGGCTGCGTGCGCCTCGGCGACGACGACATCGCGAATCTGTACCAGATCGCGAATGTCGGGGACGAAGTCATCATTTACTAGACTGTCGCGGTGAACGTCTGGCGCGAACGCCTTGGACGCTGGTTCTCGCCGCTCGCGCAGAGGTGTCCGCTGTCGCCGAATGCGATCACGGTGATCGCGCTGGTTCTCAGCATCGGCGCG
>DASXIH010000349.1:0-7957 GCA_036498125.1 Thermoanaerobaculia bacterium | reverse complement strand
CGACAAGGCGGCGAACGCAGTCGCGCAGATCGAATTCGGCACGTACCTTCTCGCGGCCCCGGACACCCATCGCTCGCGCACGATCGCGATCGCCGAGGAGCGTTTGGATCGCGGCGGCGAACGCGGCTGCATCGGCTGGCGGAACGAGCAGCCCGCTGAGACCGTCCTCGACCAGCTCCGGGATGCCCGAGAGCGTCGTGCTGACCACCGCACGCCCGCTCGCAAGCGCTTCCATGAGCGCCACCGGAATCCCCTCCATCTGGCCGTCCGGCGCCACGATGCTCGGGAGGACGAAGAGCGCCGCCTCCGACATCATCCGCGCAACCTCTTCCTGGGGACGCGGCCCCGCCAATACGACGACGTCCTCGACACCGCGCTCCCGGATCATCGCCGCCAGCTCGTCGTGCATCGGACCGTGGCCGACGATGTCGCAGTGAAACGCGACGCCCGCGTCGCGGAGGACGCGGCAGGCGTCGATCAGATACGGCAACCCTTTGTACGGTTTGTGCGCCGCGACGCAGAGAAGCTTCGGAACGCCCTGCGGCGGCGGCACGTTTGCGTACTGCTCCGGCTCGATGCCGACATGGATCACATGGATCTTTCCGCGAGCCTCGGCGGGATAGATCTCCTCGAGGAAACGGCGGTTGAAGTCGGAGATGGAGCGGACGAAGCGCGCTTCCCGCAGCTTCCACCGCAGCAGCGACCGGTCGACCTGAATGTCGTGTGCGTGAACTGTGATGCTGAAGCTGATCCCGCGGCGGAGGGTCGCGATGATCAGCGCCATCGTGGCGGGGAATGACGCGTAATGCGCATGGACGTGACGGACGTTCTCACGCTCGAGCTGCTCCGCGATCGCGACCGACTTCGGGAAGATCGCTAGCGTCTTCAGGAGTGTCAGCGGCCGCGCGATCGTGCCGGCCATCAGGCCTGCGAGAAGCGAGGCGTACCGGATCGGCTGCCGCGCGAACATGCGTGCGTTCGCGGCAACGACGCCGGCCGACAGGAACGGCGTGAACAGCGCCCGCGGAATCCAAGGCTTCACGGCGTCGTGCAATACCGGCGGCGTCTCTTTGATCATCGAGACGACGCGTACCGGCATCCCCTGCCGTTCCATCTCGATCATCTCGCGCAGGATGAACGTCTCGGTGACCGACGGGAAGCGCGACATCAGCACGGCGATCGGCGACTGCTGCGCTCCGATTTGTGCGGCTGCGTCGTTGAGCTCGACAGAGGCGAGAGCTGACATTGCCGTGGAGCGGTAGCAATCGGCAAACCACTTGCAGTGGACGCGAAGCAGTCACCGTTCCCGGTGACCTCTTCAGCAACTCATCATTGACAACGAATTTCGAGTACTGACGCCCGAAATGTCTAACCACTCAAACAAACTCGCCCTTCTATTCATCACACTGCTCGCCACGACGCCGCTGATTGCCCAACGCCATCGCGCCGTTCGTCCCTTCGATCCGACCGCTTTGGAACCGGAAACGCACTCCTTTGCGGAGGGCGGCTACGCCGAGGCAACCAGCGTCGCTCAAGGCGGATTCATCACCTTCCACATTTCCAACAAGATCAACCCGTTCACCGTCACTGTCGTCAATCTCGCCGATCCCGACGTCACAATGACGACGCTCCCCAACCTCACGGGGGCGCAAACGGATTGCACCGGCAATTGGGCGAACGGCTGCGGCTGGCACGCGACCCAGACGCTCTTCATACCGTCGAATTGGCCGAGCGGCTATTACGACGCCCGCTTCACGACGTCCATTGGGCCGAAGCACATCATCTTCGCCGTGAAAGCAGCCAATCCGGGCTCGTCTTCATCGATCCTCGTCGTGCAGCCGACGAACACGTATCAGGCGTACAACACCTACGGCGGCAAGTCGACGTACCCCACCGGCTCACCCGATCGGGCGACGACCGTATCGTTCGACCGGCCCTATGACGACCAGAACGGCCTCGGCGAGTTCCGTCTGTGGGAGATGCCGTTCGTCTATTGGATGGCCGCGGAAGGACGCAAGTTCGAGGTGGCCGCCGACAATGACCTCGAAGATCCTACGTTTCTCTCCCATTACAAGCTCGTCCTTTTCGTCGGACATGACGAGTACTGGACGGCAACGGAGCGCCAGAACATCGAAGCATTCAGCCGGAACGGCGGCCACATTGCCATGTTCAGCGGTAACAACATGTGGTACCAGGTCCGCCTGACCAACTCCGGCCGGACGCTGGTCGCCTACAAGGACGCGAACGCCGACCCCATAACAGCCACCACCCCCTCGCTGGCGACGGTGAATTGGTACGACTGGCCCGTCTATAACCCCGAAAATCTGATCCTCGGCCTCTCTTATCGCTCCGGCGGTTACGCCAACAAAGTCGACGATCCGAATGTCTTCGACACCAAGCCGCTGGACCAACGAATCGGCTACACGGTCGCCGACCCCAACAGTTGGGTTTTCCAGAATACGAATGCAACGAAAGGGAGCACCTTCGGCGCCGGCGCCGCCGGGCTCGAGGTCGACGGGACGCGCTACAACTGCTCTGCCAACGACCCGCTGAACATGACCGTCGACGGCTCCGACGGCACGCCGCTCAATTTCCATGTCCTCGCGACGACTCCGTCCGAGTACGGCCACGGCGTCATCGGCTATTACGTCAATTCGGCGGGCGGAATGGTCTTCAATGCAGGCACGCGCGATTGGGCGCAGGTTCTCGGCACCGATCCGGTCGTCACGCAGATCACCCGCAATGTGCTCGACCGCCTCAGCACCGGCCAGCCGCAGCCCTACGACCCCGTCACGACCAACGTGAAGACGGCGGACACGTTCAACTGCCCGCAGCCGGCGAACGTGCCGCTGCCGGGGTGGCGTGGCGACAGCGGCGAAGCGAAGCTGACGGCCAGCTGCGCGCACGAAGGGCCGGCGGGACTGCAGATGTCGGGCGTCGACGGCGTGCAGGTCGCGCGTAACTTCGCGCCGACCAACAACGGCGTCGGCTCCGTTCAGGCGAGCGCGTACATCAACGCCGACGGCGTGACCGGCCCGTTGAACTCCCCGTTCACGCTCTTCGCGCTGCAGAACCGGCTGCTGCCGAGCGGCACGAATCAGCGTCTTGCGGTCGTCGAAATGAACATCACCACGGTCGGCAAGCAGCTCCGGCTCGTGCAGCAGGCGTCCGACAACTCCGTCGAGGCACGATCGGCATTCGTCGACGTTCCGGCCGGCTGGACGAAGGTGCAACTGTCGTGGACCTCACCGGGAACCGTGTCGCTGCAAGTCGGCAATGCGACGCCGGTGACGCTGAACAATTCGCACGCGAACGAGACCGTGAGTGAACTGCTCCTGGCGTGGCCGCGCGACCCGCAGCTTTCGTTCGGCGCGATGTGCGTCGACGAGATCTTCGCGATGCAGCCCTAGAAGCGGAACTCCGGGCCGAAGATGACGAGGTCGTCGCTGAACCTGCTGTTGGGCAGCGACGACCTCACCCGCTCCCGGCTGTAGTACACCAGCCAGGAGAGCCGCGGCGAACTCTTGATGTCGATCACGGCCGAGAGGCCGGGCCGGTTTTCGACACGGTCCACATTCGAGTAGTCGCGCTTGCGAGTGAACAGCTGCAGACTGAAGTAGGCGTTCGGCGTCGGGATGTACGCCAGCTGCGCGTAGAAGCCGGTCTCGCGGTAGGTCTCGGTTGCCGCGTTGACCGTGCGCTTGCCGTCCCATACGCCTGCCTCCGGCGTCCAGTGCCAGCCGAAGCCCTTGTAGCGACCCCTCAGACCGAGCTCGTTGTAATCGTTGTTGCGGCGCGCATCGGCCGGGAAGCGCTGCGACTGCCGCTGTCCCTCGCCGCCGAGTTGCCAGTCGCCGAAGTGGTGGTCGTACTCGGCGCTGAGCATCGTCTGATTCGCCTGGCCGAAGGTATTGCCGACTTCGAATGACGGCCGGTGCTGCTGCCGGTCGACGAAGACTTTGAAGTCGTCATTCTTGCCGGCGTGATTGACGCCGAACCGCGCACCGTAACTGGTCGACAGGCCGCTCGAGTTGTAGTCGATGACGTTGACGTGCGCGAACAGCTCGGTCGGGCTCGCCGTCGGCCGGTACGCGAACCGGTACTCCGAGGCGAGCGCGTTCACGTTCGTCTCGGGGGCGGGACTCGTGACCTGGAAGAAGTTGTCGAAGTGATAGCCGAGGATCTTCACCTCGGAGCGGGACTCCCCAGGTTTGCTCGTGCCGTGCGGCTGGGCATACGCCGACGTCGCGACGAGCGCTGCGATGAGCGCAAGGCGAATTCGTCTGTTGTTCACGCCGCCTCAGGGAGCAAAAGAGGGACCACGGCGGTACTCGGCGAGGATCGTCTCGGCGTTCGCGCGCCACGAATACGCTCCCCGCGCATCGGCGGCAAAGTGCGACCCCAGCCGCGACGCGAGCTCCCGATCGTTCAGCAGCCGGATCACCGCCTCGGCCAGAGCGTCCGGATGCTCCGGGGGGACGAGCAGGCCGGAAACCTCGTGCTGCACGACGTCCTGCATCGCACCGACCGCGCTCGCGACCGTCGGAACGCCGAACGTCTGCGCCACGTGAATGGCGCCGCTCTGGTAGATGTCGCGATACGGAAAGACGATCACGCTGGCGAGCTCCATCCAAGCCGCGATCTCCTCCGACTTCACGTATTCCGGTACGAACGTCAGGAAGTCGTGAGCAGGCGGGAGGTCGAAGTCAGGAAGGGGAAAGCCGGCGAGGACAAGCCGGGCGCCGGTCTCGCCATGAATGCGCGGGAACGCTTTGAGGAGGACGTCGACTCCTTTGTAGCGCGACAGCGTCCCGAAGAAGAGGACGACCGGGTCGATGCCGATGCGGAGGCGCGTGCGCAGCACGGAGGAGTCGACCGCGGGATCGCGGAGCTCCTCGAAGAGCGCCTCGTTGCCGTGTTTGATCACCGCCGTGCGCCTGCTCCGGAACGACTTCGCGAATTCCGCCGCGTTCCGGTCGAAGTGGACGAAGACGACGTCGAAGAGCCGATAGATGCGGCGGTAGAAGAAGCGTTTCCAGCGCGAGCGGCCGAACCCACCCGCCACGTCGAACGGGCTTACGTTGTGGCAGATGTCGGCGAAGAGCGGCGCCTTGCGGCGCAGGAGGCGCAGCGGCAAGAGGTCGAGCGGGAACGGGATGTCGCCGACCTGCACGACGTCCGGCTTGAGCGCCGCGACGAGTTTGATGACGCGTAACCACTGCATGTAATAGCGGAACGCGCGCGCCACACGGCGCACCTTGCGCCGGATCGGGCCGGCGTCGTTCGCTTTCGGATCCCAGAGGTCGATGACCGGCTGGACGTCGAAGTTGCGCGGCAACGACGCGAGCTCGAACTGCTTCGACGTGATGAGCGTGACGTCCGCGCCCGCCTCCGCCATCGCGCGGCAGAGCTGGAAGACGTAGTGGATCATCCCGCCCTTGCCGGCGAATTCGATGACCACGACGTTCACGATCGAAGGACCCGGGTGTAGATCTCCTCGAGACGCGCGATCCACGCTTCCGTCGAGAATTGTTCGCGGGAGCGAAGTCGCGCGGTTTCGCCCATCGCGCGGCGGCGTTCGTCGTCTTCGAGGAGCGCGCGCATTGCGTTCGCGAGCGCCGCGGCGTCGCCGGGCGGCACGAGCACTTCCTGGGTGATCTCGGGGATGCCGCCGACGCGTGACGCCACGACCGGCAGCCCCGCCGCCATCGCCTCGAGGAGCACCGTCGGGAACGCGTCCTCGAAGCTGGCGAGAACGAAGAGGTCGCAACCGGGAAGGAGCTCATTCACGTCGCGCCGGAAGCCCGCCCAGCGGATCCGGCGGTTGTTCGCGAGCGACTGCCACTCCTCCCGTTTCGGCCCGTCGCCGATGATCAGGAGCCACGCGTCGTCGATCTGTTCAAACGCACGCAGCAGAACCTCGACGCCTTTTCCCTCGCGAAGGACCGAGACGGTCGCGACGATCTTCGCGTCGCGGGGGATGCCGAGCTCGCGCGCGAGCAACTCGCGGCTCTCCTCGCGCGATCCCGCGAACCGATCGACTTCGATTCCGTTGTGCGCGACGACGAAGCGGTCGCCGTATTGCCGGCGCAATGCATCCGACACCGCGATCACGGCTGAAGACCAGCGCCGAAGCGCGAAGCGCATCAGCCGGTCGCGAACGCGCGACATTCCACCGCCCGGCGGTGCAACATGAAGCGTCGCGACCGAGGGGACGCCGGTGATCCGCGACGCGAGAGCGGCCCACGTCGCCGCGTAGGCGAGGTGCGCATGAATGAGGTCGATGCGGTTTTCTCGGATGAAGCGCAGCAGGCGCCGGAACGCGCGGACGTCGCGCAGGTTTCGTGCGCCGAGGTTCACGACGTCGAGATCGCGGGCGTTGACGTTGTCGCCGATCGTCGTGAGACAGCAGATGAAGAGGTCGTAGCGGTCGCGATCGATACCGCGCACGAACGGCATCACCAGCGACTCGGCGCCCCCCATATTGAACGAGTCGATCAGCCAGAGAAGACGGATTCGTTCGCGCGCTGGAACAGCGGAACGAACCGAGGATGACTCTTCTCGAGAAACGTCCGGAACGCGTTCGACGTCGCCCCGAACCGGCGCAGGTAATTGCGGACCGCGAGCGACACGCGGTTCCGCTCCAGAAAAGTGCGTCTGAACTTCTCCTCGTCCGTCGCGCCTCGTCTCCATCGAAAGTTCAACCCGTAAGTGAGCGGAAAGTGAAAGAGATCGGCGTCCGGCGATCCCTCGGCTTCGAAGCGTTCCCAGTCGACGACGCCAACCTCTCCGTCGTCCGTAATGAGCAGGTTTTGCGCCCAGAAGTCGCCGTGCGACGCTTCGGGCATCACGCGACGAAAATCGGTCAGCCAGCGCGCCGCCGCGTCGAAGTGCCGTTCCGCCAGGCGCGACGGCGCGAACGCCTGCTGCATCTCGACATAGGCGGAAGCGCCGGAGAGCGACGTCAGCATGAGCATCTCGGCGTCGCTCGTCTGCTCGAAGCGGATTACCCGAGGGGTGGAGCGGGGCAGGAGCGGGTGCACCCGCTCGCACGCCTCCGCCTCGACCGCGAGCGACGCTCCTTCGCCCGGCAGTTCGCGAACCTTGATCACCGCCGACGGGAGCAGAAACAGCACGGTGCGTTTACGCCGGCTGTCGGGATAGTCGGCGATCTCGATGGAGGGGCGGACGCCCTCGTCCGCCCAGCCGCGCGGCAGCGCGGCTATCGGAGGCAGAGAACGGCCGAGGAACCTGGTCAGATAAGGGAATCGCGTCAGCAGCCGCGCGGCATGCGACCACGGCACGCGCAGCGATCGATTGAAGTAGCGAACCGCTTCGGGTGAGTCGACGTCGACGACGAAGCGGTCGATCTGCCGGAACTTCATTGCGCGGGCGCCGGTGCTGCCGGCCGCCGTTTCAGCAGATTCTCGACGACCCATCGGACGAGCTGCGGATCGATGAGCTGGAGCGCGATCGTATAGACGGCGGCGCCGTAGACGACGTCTAGGATCAGATTGCCGGGTTGCCACATGGCCAACGCGACCGACATCACCGCGCCGGCTGCAAACGTCGGAGCGAACGCCTTCGCCGTCCGCGAGAGCGGAATCGAAAGAACCCGCGAGCCGACGACGAGCATCATGACCGTCGTCACCGCGCTGACGCCGGCGAGCGTTCCGGCGACGGCCGCCGCGCCGTAGTGCGCCGCGACGATCAGCGACGGCACCATTAGGCACGCCTTGATCACCGCGAGTCCCGCCAGCAGCGAGGCGCGTCCGGTTGCCTTCAGCGCGTTGCCAACGTGATTGCTGAGCGAGCCGAATCCGACGTAGAGCGCGAGCAGCGCTAGAATCGGCGCGCCGCTCGCCCACTGCTTCCCGAAACAGGCGAGCATGATCGGCTTCGCGAGAAAGAACATCCCGAGGGAGGCGGGGACCGTCACCGCGGAGACGTAGCGGCT